>NZ_BAAHZP010000009.1:0-225724 GCF_054600795.1 Photobacterium sp. R1 | reverse complement strand
CAAGTAAATGATGGGTTGTCGCCAGTTAATGCTGAAAATCGGCTTAAATCTGTGTCCGGAATTTGTTGACCACTACATACAGCTATTGCAGGTATTAGAAATAGTGCTGCACATGGCAAGCACGATGAGTTTTCTCGTGACGATGTAAGAGTAATGATATCTGATATCGAAAGATTTCTACTAACGTACTTGTTGGAATAATTGCCTAACAAAGCATTTAAGAGTGATTCCCAACGCTTGGCATTTTTCATTCCATCGTTGGGTTTTGTGTTTACGGTGGTATGGGTACGTGTTGGTGGTAGCGTTGCTCACACCTTAATGTGGCTACATGGACTCCCCCGGTTGTCAACAACAGTGTCAGGTAATACAAGGTTTGGGACTGCCGCTCTACATTCGGTCTGTTAACTGGCTTTCATGCCATGACCCTGATGACACTGCGCGGTTGCGGTTCCTCATTCGTTAGAAGGCATCAAACGTGCCCGCCGCATTATCAGGTTTTCCCGCAAAAGGTCTGAACCTTATATCATCATTGGCTGTTGCAATGACCCGGTGAAGCAAGTGACTCCGCTGTACAAAAATATGCTCAATTTTTATATCGGTTGATACTCAGTCTCGTTTCTCAATAACGACCAGATGATTCGGTCGTTCTTGGCTGCGAGCGCGACAATCGCCCGTTTGAACCCTCGGCGCTCGACCAGACTTTTGCACCATAAGCTCAGCCGGTCAGTTTTATCGCCGAGAGCGGCAATCACAGCGCGTGCACCATGAACAAGAAGAGTTCGCAAATACCGATCGCCTTTTTTGGTGATTCGGCCAAGCCTCGGTTTACCGCCGGTTGAATATTGACTGGGAACCAGCCCAAGCCAGGCAGCAAAATCACGACCTTTATCGAGCTGCTCGCCTTTACCGATACTGGCGATAACCGCAGTGGCTGTGATTGGTCCAATGCCAGCAACTTTCATGATTTTCTTTGCCTGATGGCTACGGAAAACCAGCATATCGAAGCATTGTTCTTGGTCTGCAATCCGTTGATTCAGAATGAGCAAATGCCCGAAACAGTCTGAGATGAGCGCTCTGGCGAGATCCGGGAGTTGATTGTCGCCATCTTCAAGCGCTTCCGGAATAGCGGTTTGTAAGGCGTGGCGTCCCTTGGGTGCGATGATGCCAAACTCGGCCAGCATGGCACGGATCTGATTGAGTAATGCCGTTCGCTCATGCACCCAATGATCACGCGCCCGGTGCAGTAGTAAAATCGCTTGCTGCTCAGCCGACTTAATCCGGACGAAGCGCGTTGAAGGACGGGTGACAGCAACACAAATTGCCACGGCGTCATTGAGATCATTTTTGGCACCCGTTCTGAAAGGCGCCACATATTTTGATGCCATGATCTTTGGCGTATGGCCGAGTTTTGCTAACTCTCGGGCCCAATAATGAGAAGCACCGCAGGCTTCCATCCCGATGATGGCCGGTGGAATATTGGCAAAAGTTTCAAGGACTTTAGACCGCGATATTGTTTTGTGGATCAATACCTTGCCTTGATGATCCTCACCGTGGATACTGAAGCTATGTTTGGCTAAATCAATGCCATAGATAGATGGTGACATGGTGGCCTCCGGCGATTACTGAGTCAGACTTTCCAAGTGTGGCAAAGTCTGAGTAGGGGGAGTCCATGTCATTCGTTAGGGTTCTCTCAACAATCGAGGTTACAAATGGAAAGCAAAGTAATCGGAAAATTAAAGGTTCATGCTGAAATTGATGAATGGTATGAAAGTGAAACGATTTCAATCCCTTTACTTGGTGGGCACAAGCTATCATTCACTATCGAAGATATCGACGAAGATGAGAGCCCAGATGAGTTTGAGGAAGCAATATCGAATTTTATGGGCCTTGACGAATCATTAAAGTCTGAGATTGAACCCTACGTATATAAAAACTATCTTGATTTCAAGGAAGCCGTTGGTGATGAGTACTGTCCTCCCAACATACTCAATCCAGCAGGTGTGTGGCAGTATGTCTACCCGAGTTACGTTAGTGTTTCGCGCAGGCCTTATGGCAACAAGGAAGTATACGTTTTACTGCTTGCTGAATGTGAATGGGAGCCTGAGCATGGATTACAAATAGTATTTCACAAAGGTAAAACTCTTAACCGGGTAAGTGATCAAGATGGTCACCTGACACACTCAGACGCATATGCCTTACCTGAGGAACAGGATCGCATATGCTAAACCCTAACAAGTCATTTAAACGGACGCAAAAACGCTGGCTTTGTTCTTCCGTCGCTAAGTATAGCCAGCAATTTTGCGCCGCTTAATGAAGCGTTATATTTTTTAGGGAAAAATCGATGAATATAAAAAGGATAAGTTTTTTATCTGTATGTTTGATAAGTAGTTCTTTCACATTTGCTACTGAAAACACAATAGAAACCACAGTTCCCGCATGTGATTACACGAGGCTAACCATTAACGTGCCTTCGACAGTCAAACTGATTGCAAGTGGTGATTCGTCTGGTACTGTGAAAGGTGCCACTAAAGAACTGAACGCTTTGAAATACACCTGCTTTAACGGCAAGTTTGAAATTAGCACTAAAGATGCTGTCATAATCAAAGAAGGCTTAATCTTTGAGTTAACCAATGGTTCAGTGTCTAGTCTAACCTTAAATGGCGCGCAAACGGTCGACATTACAAATTTGGCAGCTAAAAGTTTTACTCTTGTAGTAAATGGAGCTGGTACATCAAATTTGTTTGGCAGAGTTGACGATTTCAGTGTTTCCTTAAATGGTGCTGCTAATGTGGAAGCTACATCACTAGAGTCTCAAATAGGCAAAATCCAAGTTAATGGTTCAGGCTCGGTTCGACTCAATGTTTCTTCCGAGTTAACTGGAAAATTAAATGGTTCCGGTCGTATTGAGTATTTAGGGACTCCACAAACTATTGATACAAAAATAAATGGCAGTGGCTCGATATCAACAATACTGGTGTCACCAAAAATATAACAAGGCGTTCAAGTGGGATTCATGCCGCGTGGCATTTTTGGTATGCGGTGGTTTTTGGTGGTGAAGGTGCTCAGCGGAAAGTTGCTTTATGCGGCATTCACCCCTTAACGCGGCTACATGGACTCCCCCGGTTGTCAACAACAGCGTCAGGTTCTATAAGGTTTGGGACTGCCGCTCTACATTCGGTCTGTTGATTGGCATTGATGCCATGACCCTGATGACACTGCGCGGTTGCGGTTCCTCATTCGTTAGAAGGCATCAAAGGTGCCCGCCGCATTATCAGGTTTTCCCGCAAAAGGTCTGAACCTTATATCATCATTGGCTGTTGCAATTGGTTTAAACCCACCTCACTTAAAGGTAACTTTGAAGCAGGAAAAACGTACTACGCTGAATGGAGAGGCGATTTGACTACATTTTTGCCAATCCCTAATGGAGCTTTTACAAGCGTTATTGGAAGCGCAGGTGCTGCGCTAGTCGAGTACAAAGAAAGGCCGCGTTACCTATTTTGCAGAATTTATACGACTCTCAATAGACATTAGTCCAACATAGCATTTTAGAGAGATACCCAACATTTGGCATTTTCAGTTCAAGGTTGGGTTTCGTGTAACGATGAACAGGAGTGGGTCAGATAAAGTTGCTCACTCCTTAATGCGGCCACATGAACCCCTTCGATTGTTAACAACTATGTCGGGCCATATAAGGTTTGGGACTGCCGCTTAACGTTGGTCTGTTGACTTGCCTTTATGGCGTTGATCTGAAGACAATACGTTGTTGCAGTTCCTCATTCTTTATCTGGCATCAAACGTGCCCTCCGTATTATAGAGTGTCCGCAAATGATTTGAGCCTCCCATCATTATTGGCTTTCGCAATGAACCGTAAATCAAGTAACTTCGCTGAACAAAAATGTGCCTGGTTTATATATTGGTTATTACTTCGTATCGTTTCTCAGTAACGGCCAGATGATTCGGACGTTCTTTGTCACGAGAGTTACAATTGCGCGTTTGGATTCTCGTCTCACGACTCAACTGCTGTACCATACACTGAGTCGGTCAGTTTTATCATCGAGGCTGGCGAACAGAGAGCGTGCACTATGTACTATGAGTATTCGCAAATATTGGTCTTCATTTTTGGCTATTCGCCCGAGCCCAAGCTAACCGTTGGTTGAATACTGGCTGGGGATCAGTCCAAGCCAGGCAGAAAATTCACGGTTATTGCCGAATTGCACTTTCTTGCCGATGCTGATGATAACTGTGGTGGCTGTGATTGGTCCAATACAAGTAACTTTTGTTATTTTCTAGGTCAGATAGCTTTGAACCCAGCATAACGCAGCATTGTTCTTGATCTGCAACAAAATGATTTATAATGATAAAACCCTCGAGTCAATCAGAGTGAACGTTCTGGCTAGCTCTGGGTGTAGGTAGCCACCATCTTCGAGCGCTTCTGAAATTAGCGGCTTGTATTAAGTGGTGTCCCTTGGGGCGATGATGTCAGACTCACCAGCATGACACAGAGCTGATTCATCAATGCCGTCCGTTCTTGGTACCAATGCTCACGGTTACGAAGCAAAATTATCTTTGCTTGTTGGTCGACCGATTTGATTCGAACGAATCGTGTTGGAATACGAGTGACAGCGGTGCAAATTACCAATACGTTATTGAGATTTTTTTTGGCACCAGCTCTGAAAGGTGCTAAATCTTTTGATGCTGTGATCTTGGATGTCTGTACGAGTTTTCTCTGCTCTCTGGTCCAATAATGAGAAGCCTTACAGGCTTGCATCCCAATGACTGAATGAGGGTTATTGGGAAATGTTGGCAGGCTTTTTTCGCATGATTCATTTGTGGATTAAGATATCATCTTAATGATCTTCGCCGCGGATACTGGAAGCTATATTTTTTAAATTAATTCCATAGACAGATATTGACATGGTGGCTTCTGGTGATTGCGGAATCAGACTAACCAAGTGTGGCAAAGCCTGAAGAGGGGAGTCTATGTTATTCGTTGGGCTCAAGAGCTAATTTAAGTAAATAAGAGGTATTGTTATAGATGGGACTTGGTGAACTGTTGGATAACGTTAGAGAACAATATGTTTCTAACTTTATTCATAAATTGGAAGAATTGAGCGATTCGCATAAAGTTATTGTCGAGCCAGCATACCGTAATTCAGAAGGACAAATCGTTACTGAAGGGCTGTTAGACGTTGGGGCTAGGGTTGATGTCGCTGTAGTCGGGGAAAGTATAGAAGCACTAAACTTTGACGTTGAAAGCATGTTGTCTTTTGAGGCATTTAGTTTCAAGTGGAATAATTCACTTATGGTTAATTTGTCACCTTTTCAGTGGGATTATGTGGCAGTAACGTTTTCTAACCATCTGGAAGACTTGGTTCCAGTAAAGCAGTGGTTTGATAAATGGTTTAAGGAAAATCCGATTGATGGAAGTGAGCTTTTTGATTGCGTTCACTATATCTCAGACCCTGAAATAAATAATGATGACAATACTACTACTACTACTCTGTATATTGACTTTGGCTCAGCAAGAACCAGTGCTTTTGAAGAATTTTTGGATGCAGTAAGTGAGATTGCCACAGAAATTTACATTGGTAGGTAGTCAATTGCGCATTACAAAGCATTTAAGAGTGATTCGCTATCGCTTGGCGATTTTGGTTTAAATTCAGTTTTCTTGTTTAAAGTAGTTTGTCGTGCCTAAGGGGTAAGCGTTGATCACACACCTTAATACAGTGTTATGCCGTAAGAGGTAGTTATGAATCC
This sequence comes from Photobacterium sp. R1, assembly GCF_054600795.1. Classification (NCBI taxonomy): domain Bacteria; kingdom Pseudomonadati; phylum Pseudomonadota; class Gammaproteobacteria; order Vibrionales; family Vibrionaceae; genus Photobacterium; species Photobacterium sp. R1. The sequence continues at coordinate 219,967 of NZ_BAAHZP010000009.1, read as the reverse complement.
AACAGCAGTTCTCATTTATGTTCCTGACTTAAAGCTAGCGCTGGAGTTGTAACCTGTTAGCGGTCTCTCGATTGAGGAGATAATAATTAATCGAACTACCACACAGTTGCAGTTAAAGTCTGGGTCTCATCTGACCTGTTTGGAGTGCTTATTATACATACGAATCGTTTAAGTGGGATACCGGACTTGCCCCGTTTTGATGGGACACGCATCAGAAGCCGAGGAAGCAGATGTACAATGAAAAACAGTTCGAAGAATGGACTAACCAAGATTGCTATAATGCAATGCAAGATTTTGTGAACTTCTACATGAATGGTGACAAAAAAGAATTTTGGAATAATCTGTTACTTGACTATAAATTACAGGGAAAGTTTCCTCCAGGAAAAGGTTTTCTGCGTGACCTAGATGAGGCTATTCAAGAATCAAGAAGCCCTGAAATGCCAAAACGACTTCAGCTATACGAACGAATTTGTGCTTATTGTATTTAAAAATATTCATAATAAAGCATTGTAGGAATGATTTCCAACACTTAGCACTTTTGATTCAAGGTTGGTTTTTGTGTTTAAGGCGAAGTAGTTTAGGTTAGGTGGCAGTATTGATCACATCTTAATACAGCGTTATGTGGCAGGAGGTAGTTATGAATCCAACAGCAGTTCTCATTTATGTTCCTGACGTAAAACTAGCACTGGGGTGGTATCAAAAAGATTTTCCAGACGCTGCACCAATCTATCACTCAGAATTTGATTTTACAGTATTGGATTTAGATGGTTTTTTCATTGAAATAGTGCAAGCGGACAAAAAGGTTGGTTTCGGTATAAAGGGACTGTTGTTTATTGGTCGGTAAAAATTCACCTAAGTCACTGGCTTATTTTGAATCTCTTGGTGCAAAACTCTACAGAGGTTCAATGGAAATAGAAAATGGGCTTTCAATGTGCCAAGTAGAAAATCCATTTGGTAACTTAATTGGATTAAGAGGCAAATCCACATAACAAAGCGTTTAAGAGGGACTCTTAGTGCCGGGCGGTTTTGTGTTATATTTGGTTTAAGTGTCTGTAGCACAATGATTTCATTTCCACGGCATAGCGTTGTCGCCGTGAAAGCAGCGTTGGAACAGAAGTTAATTTGAAATAGATTCAGGAAACAAAATGAAAAAATATGTATTTGCTTTAACTTTGCTGACAGGGCTTGTTGGCACTTATCCTGTATCAGCAAGTCAACCATCTCATGATTTGGGGTATTGTATGAATGACAACATGACTGGTGAAGAGAGGAAGATGCTTGCAAAGTGGATATTTTTTTCCATGTCAGAGTACCCGGAAATTAAGCCTTACGCAAATGTCATTGAATTAGATAAAGAGAACGCCAATAAGTATGCAGCTGAACTAATAACCAGGCTTTTGACAAAGGATTGCGTAAATGAAGCAAAAATTGCGATTCAGCACGAAGGGAAGCTTGCTATACAAGGTGCATTCCAATTGGTTGGAAGTGCTGCTGTTGAAGAATTGTCAACGAATAGCGACGTGATTCGAACCATGTCTGGTTTTGGAAAATATCTAGATCAAACTAAATTCGATTCAATTTTATCTGAGTAAATTTCAAGTGAATTCAGTAAACCTCACAAGATATTTAAGGTGGCCCTGGATTATTCATTTTCGTTTGAAGTTCGGTGTGTTTTTGAGGTATAGTGTGGCGTTTGATTGCAGATATTAGGTTCAAGGGATAGGCATGTTCAATAAATCACAAAAACGTGAAACCTATCGAGTGCTTGGGTTAGCTGCAATGTGCTCTGGTGGTAGCGAATATAAGGTGTCTTGGGCTATTTACCTATTGGAGCAAGGTTTCGAAACAGAACATCTTGCTATATTGGCCTCTCTTTTAAAGCCAGTAAATGAATTTGAAGCTGAAGCTTATTTTAATACTGTTCTTAATGAACTCGGTATTGTACGGCCAAATGAGGAAGCTGCTTTAGAGGGGTACGCGAAGGTCTTAGCACAGGCTGTCGTTGATGGTGCCTTAGCTCCAGAAGACGGCGTCTCTCAAATTTATGCGGTAAATGTTCAGTTGGATTATCCGGGAACACTTTCTGAATATACGTCACTTGAAGATAAATGGTATTGCGAACGTATTCACGGTTGGTCAGCGCAACATAGAAGAAGTGAAATAATTAATGCGTGTAAAGAAACGATTGACGTGTTGAATTACCCAGAACTCTTTAAAGACTAATAAAGCGTTTAAAAATGATTCCAAATGTTTGGCATTTTGAATAAGAGTTGGCTTTAATGTTTACTGCACAATGGATTCGGTTGGAAGGTTGCGTTGTTCACACTGAAACGCAGTGTTAGACCCCCTCACAAACATTTATCATGGAGCCATACTATGAATAACTACCAAAACAGCATACTTCTCTCTGTACCTGTCTCTCATGTTTACGAAGCCTTGACCACGCAGCGCGGCATATCTGAATGGTGGACTCCTTCTTGCGAGGTAGGCACTACCGTCGGAGAACTGATAACGATAAGGTTTGGTGAAACGTTCAAAGTGATGCGTATTGAGTCCCTGCGACCTCAATCGGAGGTTTGTTGGAGTGTTATAGACGCGCAATTAGTTGTTCCCGGTTTGACACGAACGGACGAGTGGATAGGGACAACAATCGTATTCCAACTTTCAAGTCCATCCGAATCCACTACGCGTTTGGATTTAGAGCATCTCGGTCTGACCCCACAAATTGAGTGCTTCGAAGTTTGCAGTCAAGGCTGGACTCACTTTCTGGCAAGTCTTAAAAATTACCTGGAGACAGGTAAGGGGATGCCTTATACCGAGCCTGCGGCTGAATAAGTTGCCGATTAGCTCAGTGTGAGGCTTCTTTGATTACATTCTTAAAATCAGGATATTGTATGAAGCGTTTTTTGGGCGTATCTCTTTTGATCTTGCCTCTTGTGGTAAACGCAAAAACCACGGTTGTTTTGGATTCGTCTCGGGAGCGTTCCATTCCAGTTGAAATTGAGTTTCCTAAAAATACTGACAACTGTACTCCCTTAAATCGATGCAATGTTGCTTTTATCAGTGCTGGAAATCGCGTTCCGTTTACAAAGTATAAATTCGTCTCTGAGACATTGAATCGTTTGGGGTATATGACGGTTGCAGTAGATCATGAACTTTCAACTGATCCGCCATTATCGAGAACGGGTGATTTGTATCAGACTCGTATCGAGAACTGGGAGCGAGGGGCAGACACATTGGACTTCCTCCAGCGTGAGCTGGGTATGCGTTTTCCGTCTTTTGACTTCAACAAGCTCACCTTGGTTGGGCATTCGAATGGAGGCGATATCTCGACATGGTTAAGCAATGGAAATAAAAAATATATTTATCAACTAATTACATTAGACCATATGAGAGTCACTTTACCGAAAACGGACAAGATGAAAGTTCTTTCGGTGAGAGCGTCAGAATATCCAACGAAGTCAGGTGTCTTGCCGACAGAAGCAGAACAACAGACGTATGGCAGCTGTATTGTTGAGATTCCAGCGTCGAAGCATATGGATCTAACCGACTATGGTTTGAGTGCGGTTCAACAAAAAACGATTAATATCATTTTTGGCTTTGTGAAAGGGTTAACTTGCGCTGACTTGAGAACAGAAGTCTGACAGACTGTTCAAGAGGCGTCACAACGCGGGGTCTTTGACTGTGCGTTGGTTGAAATGTCTAAGATGGTTTTTGGAGGCTTGGCTACTGTGTCGCTTTCCATTTAACAAGTGTGATGTGTCGTTAGGATGATATGCAAAAATTTTTATTTTTAGGCGGGCTTTTATTTATGCCTTTGGTGCAAGCGAAGTCTATTGAAGGTTGCTATCTGACAAGTGAGAAAATAACCAGTTTTGTCTCTGAAGAAACAGAAATGAAGTCAACGTATTTAAAGATTTCAAAGGCCGCTGATGACTTTTGGGTGGAAGGGGTCATTTGGGGGGCAAACTTTCATGTTTGCTATCTAGGCTCTCCTATTGAAGGTAGTGAAGGGCCACTACAAATGAGACGAGTCGATAACAAGCTTGTCTATAGTCAACATGAGGTTGAATATGGTATCAGCTGCGATCTTGAAATATCATTTCATAACAATAGCCTAACTATAAGCGACTCAAACGACCATTGTGCACGGCACGTATTTTACTGTGGTGCGCGTGTTGGTTTAGATCACGTGGAACTGCCAAAAGTCGTACAGAACTGTCCGGATACCGACAAATAACAAACAACTATAGCGACCGTAGCCAAAAACATGAAGGCGACACCGATGAACGCTGCTCATTGTTCGTGATGTCGCCCTGCTGAGGAAGGCAATTTAGATGACGTTGTGATGTTGTTTTTTCAGATGAATCGCCCCACAAAAGACCTCAAGACCGGCTTTTAGTTGGCTGGTAATTTCCTCGTTTTCCATCACACCATCGGCATCGAGTTCGGTGCCTAATAAAGGGACTGAAACGCTCGCTTTTTCAATCACATCACCCGACATGGTGGCAAGCACTTCCTTTAACGCTTGCTGTGCATGTTGTGCCCGGGGTGATGTATTCACCAGCATGATTGGCTTATAGGGAAAGGACACGCCGCTGACCAGCCAATCGAGCGCGTTTTTCATCGGGCCGCTGATGCCATGCGCATATTCAGGACTTGCGATAATCAGGCCATCCGCAACACTCAAAGCTTTGTTCAGCGCTTCTAAGGCCGGGATGTGTTCATCTTCACGATCCGGGTTAAACAGCGGCAACTCGCTGATAGAACCTATCATGATGTCAACATGACTTGGTGCCAGCCGTTGGAGTGCTGTGATTGCCGTGGTGTTATATGAGGTTTTCCGCAAACTTCCGGACAAAGCCAGTATTTTGATGTTTTCCATGGTGTACGACACTTCCTGTTGAAAGATTTGTTCAGCTCAGAAATTGCAGTTTATTGCACCGCTAAGCTGTCCAAATTTGTTAGTACAATGGTTTCGGGTTGAAAGTGAGTACTTTCTTGTAAATATGTGGCTTTATCACGTTTGATCAGAAGAAATCCGGGAATTGAGACAATTTCAATGAACGGAATAAGCATCTGAGGACCCAGTCTGTCTGGGTTCGCCTTCACCATGAAATAATACTGCTGATTTGGCTCAACAATGAGCTCATAAGTCATTTTTTTGCGTGGTTGAATCCGCTTTGACAGATATCGTATGTTTTCCCGGACTGATTGGCACCTCTGCATAATGGCTTGTACCCAGTTTTAAGATACTCTGATCATCGACATAGAAAATCGCGTTCATGCCCGCAGCATTCAGCTCTTCAACCCGATATAAGTGTATCGTTCCATCATTTTCTGAGATTTGATGGCGATATTGTGTAATCCCTGTACATCCGAACATCATCAGACTCATCAGGAACAAGCATAGTTTTTTCATTTTTATTTCTCTTTATGTTGTTAATCTGCTCAGGAAGAAGAATGCCTTCCTGCGATGTATTTCTTTGTTGATACTGTGTATTCATTTTGACCTCAAGAGGGGCGGCCCAGCCTTCGTTCTGGGAAGGGACAAGATACACTTGAAAATCACTGTCTTCCTCAAATGAATACATCCGCTCGTCGGTGTTGTCGAGCAGTTCTGAGCTGAATATCAGGTACTCGCCAGCCCGGTGAACAATGCCTCAGTCTGGTTTCTGAATATGGAGATGTTCAGAATGAAACATTACGAATTACCAAGCCCAACGTTTCCTTTTTCCATATAGCTGGCTAAAGCATTTGCTTCAGGTTTTTTGCTTTCACTCAGCGCCAGGTAAACACCTTGCTGATCTTCTTTTTTCCGGTGCTGGCCCAGTTTCTCTTTCGCCTGAATGTCATCAATCACAATTTTAAAGCCAACAATTGCCTGTCTCAGTTTGTTTTGAAATTCATCAGGTATGATGTCTCTGTTTGCATCTAACTCAGGCTCATGTCTGGCGATCATCACCTGCAGTAGTTGCTCCGTTTGAGCATCATCTAATAACTGAATCGTGCCATAACAATGCACCGCAGCGTAATTCCATGTAGGGACCGCGGGGGTATGATGATACCAGGTTGGGGAAATATAAGCATGAGGTCCGCTGAATACGATCAGCACCCGTTCGTTTTCCAGTGTTTTCCAGTGATCATTCGCTTTCGCAAAATGACCATACAGAACGCCCATTTCCGCCTCTTTGTCCTCAAATACAAAAGGAAGGTGTGTTGCATCCAAGTTTGATGATACGAGCAAACCGAAGTTGTGCTCTGAGATAAATGCTGAGACAGCAGTTTTGTCATGCATGAGCATGTTTTTGGGAATATACATCGGACTCCTTTCCTGCGATATCCAATAAAGAACCATGAGCAAATGGCTTTGATACAATGCTGAAGGTTTTGCATCAGACAGATATTTTGCTGTCCTGAGCATAGCTTTTATACAGTGAGATTGCAGCTACTGTCAGTGATATTCGGCAGACCAGTATAGAGAATGCTGTATCGATGTTGATTGTGGCTCAAAACATATATCCCAGCCAGTCAATATGGCCGGATGGCCATTCCAGACCGCTGACAGGCTGTATTAAGAGTTCATTCAGGGGCTCAAAACCGATCTCGTAGTTTTGATGTTCATGGAGTCTGAGCCAGCTGTGATGTGCGGTGACCTGCTGAAAGCCATGCCGGCAGTAAAAATGGGTGTGTTCAGACATCAGCATCAGGAAATCCACATCTCTGGTTTTTGCTTACGCAGACAAGGTCGCTAACATGGATGAACCGATGCCTTGTCCACGGGCATGTTCACTGACGCAGAAGTCAATGACGCCCAGTATTTTCAAGACAGCATCGCCAACCCGGATGACACGATAATCCAGTCCCATGTGCCCGATGAGTTGTTCACCAGAATAAGTAAGCATCCGGGAATGTGGCAGTTGTTTGAAGTAGGAACGATTAACCTGATGATCCTGAAATGCAGCGTTTCTGAGCAATTGAATCGCTGCATGAGTTTCAGGAGTGATTTCTATTTCTGCAATAATTTTCAACGAATTGTCCTATGTCTTATCTGACGCCGGGTTCCGTGAAGGGCAAAAGACTTTTGGTGTGATGCATGCTGAATGGAGAACCAAATCGTTTTATGATCATCGATTTGGCTCTCCTGAGTATTGAAAGACATTAAATTTAATTATATGTCCGTACGATGAACGCTGAATCTTTGTAGTTTGTGGCGTTGCAATTGTAGTTATCGGCAGGATAAGCAATCATCACATTCTTCCCGGCCATTTGCGCGGAAAGCAGTGCGGAATATCTTTCTTTGGTGCCCACATCGGTCAGTACACCTAAACGTCGCCAGATACCACTTTGCTGATAAAGGACGATACTTCCTTCAATCTGAATATTTTGGATTGGAGCGGCAGGGCAGTCAGTTCTGGCCATCACACTCTGGCTGAATAACACACTAGTAAGCAGAGAAATTATGGGGATTATTTTCATAAATAAATCCTTCAAAAAAATTGAATTATTGATTTTTCTTGGATGTTATGACTTTGGGAAAGCGAAAATACCTTTGATGGAGCATTTCCACCAGCCGGTATTTTCTGTTTGCTCAAACCTTAAGTTTCCCTGAAAGTTTTTGGTTGCCATCATCGTGAGGAGCAGAGAATATAACTCTTTATAGTTCGGATTTTGTTTGGATAGTCTTGCGCCTTTATCCTGATTGCATCCAGGCAGTGAGCCCGGCTGAAATTCGATGTATAAACCGTCGCCAGCATCATGATAAAACCCTGTCGGATATAGTGTTGCTATACGTGGCCCTGTTTCAATTTCAGCACTGGCGTTGACTGAAAAAAGAAATAGGAGTGATGCAAGAAGTGAGCGTTTCATTTTCGCCTCTGTGAATTAATGTGACTAAATGATAAAAATTGGAGTGAATAACACTAAAAAATAACCGACATATTATGTGTCATCGTTTTTTATATGGCGAGAAAATTATATTTGTTTTTGATTATCACTCGTACGAACAATGTGCAAGTTAGTTTAATTTCAGTGCGCAACGAGTGCTGCAGAGTCAATCTAATCTCATTCAAGCCGTATCATCGCCAGTCTGTAAAAGTCCAGCGCACGGCGTTTTTGTTGTACGGTGGGTCGTTTGTCATTGCAGTAAACCCAGTAGCAGGATTTTAAAATTTCGGTGATTGCTTCGGGTTGTAACCAGGAAGGTGTTGCCAGTCCGGTGAGTTCCAGCAGCAAAAAGCAGAGCTCATGATGAAATGGCACAATGAAAAAAGCACGGTATGCTTTTTTGAGGGCTTTATTGGCCAGATTTTGCTGGCGGTATTGTTGTGCCTGCTTGACTAATGTACTCCCTAATTTCAGTCGCTGATAAATTTCATCTTTAAAACCATTCAGCAATTCAATCTGGCTGAGCATCAGTCCTTCATCTTCAGCCCGGCCACAAATTTGACGGGCGGTAGCCATGGACATCTCATACATATCGGGCATGCCGCAAAAACCGTACATACGGGCAAGATTCAGTGCGGTGTAAAAGTCATCAGTTTGTTCGTGCTCCGTTCCAATCTGATTCGCGATGCTGTAACAGTTCTGAATTTCCCCGCGTAAACAGGCCAGGATGGCCAGACCGACCAGTAAACTGGGGTGATTGGCCAGATTCTTGTCTTCTTTACTGGCTTTTTGATTCAGGCGAACTAACGCATTACGTGCATCATTCACCAGTTTTGAACGATGCTGCACATCCTTGGTATAGATACTGGCTAACAGCAAGGAAATGGATGTATTCACGTCTACGCCATAACTGTACAAACTGGTATCGCGGACTTTATCGGTAAAACGCTGATAGCCGGAAGCCGCATTTTCATGCTCCTGCTGAGTGGCATACAGGTTCGCAATGATCAGTTCACGGACCGGGTTGGCAGGGTTAATTTTGTGCAGCTGTAAAAAGTGCTGCAGTGCCTGAGGCAGTTCTTCTTTGCGGATCAGACAGTTGGCCAGGCACTGTTTGGCTTTGGGGTGATGGGGATGTTTCAGCAGGATGTCCTGAAATACTTCTTCTGCTTGTTTGAGTTCCCCTAATCCCTGAAGGGCGTTGCCAAAGCCTATCATGGGCCAGACATGCTGGGTTTCCTGACATGCCTTCTGATAAAAATCTTTGGCTTCTTGATGGCGCTGTAAACGTAACAGGCAATCGCCGTGAATCCGGCCGACATAGCCTTTGTATTTCGGATACTGATGCGTGAGGTCAGTCCCCAGTGTGATGGCCTCCGCATAGTGTTTTTGCTCAACGGCTGTCAGTAAAGGGTTCAAAGCCATTTTTCGTTCCAGAACATACTCGATCCGGGAAATGAAATCGTGAAAGCGAAATGGCTTAATCAGATAATCATCGGGTTCGAGTTCCAGAAAATGTGTGACCACTTCCTGACTGTTATCCCCGGTTACACAGATAAAAACACTGCTTGGCGGAAGCAGGTGATTGTGTTTGATCTCGTCAAAAATCAGGCCCCCGTCAATATGATGCTGCAAATTATAATCACACAGAACGACATCGTACCGGTTTATTCTCAGCATTCTGAGGGCTTTCAGGCTGTCTGTGGTGGTGTGAATATTGGCGTTGGAGACGCCTGCATTGGTTAACATGGAGCGCATGAGTGCGATGGATATACTGCTGTCGTCAATTATTAAAAATGTGTGGTGGCATAACAACATACACTGCATCTTCCATGACCTTGAATACACACCAAAAAGAATAGCTCAGCATTGCATATATAACAGATAAAATTTTTCCTTTTCTGAAAGTGTTTCGTGAAACAAATTTGTAAAAAACGGAACACAGCTCACATTTTAAGTTAAACCGTTAAAATGACAGTCTGATGTGGCTGAATCACTGATAATCCAGTGAGAAAGCAATCGCACCTTGTTGATAAAATGGCCTTAAAAATCAACAGAGTGAGGATTAGGGATGCCAATAACGGTGAGTGCAGATGGCTTGAGCATTGTCCATCAAGGTTCGGATGGTGTTGCGAACGCCGATATTCCAGATGTGTGCAAGACGCAGTGTGGGCCGCCTGTGGTCCCGATTCCTTACTCAAATATGGCGAAGTCGGCCGATCTGGTCGATGGTACGAAAACCATCACCATGGATGGCGGTAACAGCATTGCCATCAAGCCCAGTAAGTTTTCAACCAGCACCGGTGACGAAGGCGGTGATAAAAAAGGGATTGTCTCCGGGGTGATTCAGGGCGAAGCGGCTTTTGTTACAGCGTCGGCAACGGTGAAATTCGAAGGCGAAGGTGTCACTCGTTTGTCCGATATGATGACCATGAACAAAGCCAACACCATGTGCTTGGCCGGGGTGTCACAGGCCAGTGTCGTGGTGCCGCCGGATGAAGCCTCAACGTTCGATGTCACGCTGAGTTGTCGTTATCCGACGGGCGCGCCATTGGCGAATGCGCCATTTACAGTCACAGATGAAGGCGGGGCTGAACTGGGAAGCGGTACTCTGAATGCCAGTGGCCAGGCGGTGGTGAGTGGTCTGGAAGAGACACTGTGTATCTTCAACATTCAGGAGTCGCAGGATCCTTACCAGCCGTATGAAGATTTGCCAGAAAACACCACAGAAAAGCCATACCCGGACATGTTCACTTACTTCTCAGCAGTGGCGGGTAACCGCGTGCCTTACTGGCAGGAACGCAGCGGGGTTCGAAATGACTGGGGCGTTCTGCTGTCTGAAACCTGTTCTGACCCGGACTTTGAATCTCTGGTCCGATTCGAAAGTCAGTTCAGTGCTGCTTACTTTGCCACGGAACACCAGCATAAAGTGTTTGCGGAATGCTTTGTTTCGGCCATGGACTGGATTCAGCGCGATCCCGATACGGTTGACCATTATGTGCCGCTGATACACAGCCTGGCTCCTTTGTGCCATCCGCAGGGTCATATCCTGGACGCCATGTTTGCACCCGATGATCTCCTGCCTGCGGCATTTTTGCTGGGCGGCGTGCGTTATCACGGCACCGGAAACAGTATTGAATATATCCGAAATATGGACTGGGACGCAGTCGCTCAGACATTTAATCAGTACATCGATACTTTTGTCAGTGGCATCAAAGAGTATCTGGCTTTCATGAAACTTCAGGCGGAATACGATCACCGGACTGTCATTGTTGATGGGATTGCCCGATATGAAGAAGGTTTAAAAACTCTGAACCGACTGTTGCCGGATATCACCACGCAATACTTTTCATCTTTAAGTGAGACCCTGATGCAGCTCACTGAAAATGCTGAAGAAAGTATTGTGACAAGTACTCAGGTTTCCGGTTACAGTTCCACGGTCGGCCAGGTGACCGCTGTGGTCTTCACTACAGCAACCACCGGACAGGAAAGCCTGCTTCCGTTCTTCGATGTGTATTCAGACTAAGGTAGTAAACACATGAAAACTGCATTCCCGATTTGCCAGGTCGACGGCAAACCATTCGAAGATCTGGCTGCGCTGAAAGTGCTGCTCAACGGACAGACCAGCGGCCGGTACATTATCAGTAAAGGCCGTGGCTGGCACGGTGGTCTTCACATCAACAATCGTATTGCCTTTTGGGCACAGCATTTTCAGCCGGTCCAGGCGATGGCCGACGGTGAGCTGGTGGCCTATCGTATGGCGGAGGAATATCCGACCACGCAATATCTGGATACCACGTCCAGCTACAGCAATAATTTCTGTCTGCTGCGTCACAGCTTCCAGAATCCGGATAAAGAAGATGAGAAATACACCTTCTATTCTCTGTACATGCATCTGCAATCTCAGAAAGAGATTCAGGATTCGATCACGGCAGCGGAGAGTGTGAGTGAAATTCAATATATTCAGCTAACGCAAACGTGGTCTGTCCGGGGTAACCCGGCCACGGCAGATTTCGAACCGTCACAGCTCATGCCAATTGGTACAGTGATTCAATTACTGGATCCGACCCGAAGAGCAACGACAAAAAAGAAAGTTAGATCGACTGATTGGGATTTTCTGAAGTGTAAAATTGTTCAAGTGGGTCAGTTTAGTGAGAATGATATATCACAGGAAAACGTGCGTGTGAACAGCCAGTCGGCAGCAGATCGGAAGCTTGGTCAGGAAGTCTGGCTGGCTGTAAATAAATACACAGAAAACACGGCAGAAAATTATATACCTCAGATAGCTAATGTTCTGACCAAGAAGTTGCCCCCATGGCACACCAAGAACGGAGCGGAAGCGAGCTTGCCGATTATTGTTGATGGCACCGTTCAGATCCCGGAAATCCCGTTCAAGATTGCCGCAGAAGAGCATCTGGGCTATCTGGGAAAATATGAATATCTGAAAAATGCTCAGGGGAATATCGATCAGGAATATCGTGTTCATCTAGAAGTGTTTTCGAACGATCCACCCCCACCTTATTTCCTGAAGGCGTTGTCTGGTGGTCAGGAAGAGCATGGCTTTCAGGTGATTGATGGAAGTGACAGCAATGGTATCATGGAGCCATCAAATATCTTTTTTTGTGATGTTCGACGTGCGATAGGAATTGATACAGATGGTGACGGTAAGATTTCTGAAAATGAGTTGGTTGCTTTTTATCAGGCTGCAACAAACAAGTTGGAAAAAGTGATCGCCAAGCACCCGAGTGAGTGGCACTTTGAAGAGCAGGTGGAAGATTCTTGGGTTAACGACGTATTGGAAAAGGGGCGAGAGCTGTTTGAACAACATGTCATCCGTTACTTCCTGACCGAAGAAACTTTTCGTGAGTCGCCATATCGTGACAAAATCATGTCACTGTATGATAAATTTACTGATCACGAGAAAGAGCGAATTGAGCAGACAGCATGGATTCAGAAGTTAGATGCCGAGAAGTTGCAGATTCAGCCGCAGGTGTGGCATTTTTGGCCGTTGGGTGTAACGTCATTGCTAGATGATGAAATGAATGAAAAGTGGTTTACCGTCACGCGTGGACAATTGACATTTGACTCTGAAGGAAATGATACGCCAGGAGACGTGTTTTTTACTCGTGTACCTCATGTTCCGAATAATAATGGAGTTGTTATAGATAACTCAGGAATTACCTTAGGAAAAGGATTTGACATTGGAAGCAGAACAGAGGCAGAAGTAAAAAATATTTTGGATACGGTTCAACTGGAGTGTAAGAATATTTCAAAGAAATTATATGACTGGCTCGTAGGTGGTGCGGGTAAAACAAAACAGCCAGCTTATAATTATTATCTTACACTGGATAGTAAAGTTCCAAAGAGTGAGCAGGTTATAACGAGAAAGTTTCAAAATAAATTATTTTCTACAATATATTCAGACTATGAGTCTGATGCTGAAAGGATAACAACTAAAAAATCCGTAAGGGATGCCTATATTAATGGTAATGATTTGAATTGGGGTGATTTGTCACAGGCAGTGAGAGAGGTAATAGTGGATTTGATCTATGTGGGGCATTATACTGGGTTATCAGATTTAAGAGGAAACTCAAGGGAGAAAATTATTCCAGCTATTTATAATGACTTAACTGAAGGGAAATCTGGTTCAGGTTCACATTTTTATGAGGTTATGGATGATAGTAATTTTTGGGAAATTGATTTTGGGGTAGCAAATGATAGGTTTACTGCTAGGAGGGATTATTTGCAATGAAATTTATATATATATTGATGTTAATGTTTTCACTTGATGCTCTTGCGGATGATGTCAGTAATTATCGATATTATCAGAAGTGGAAAACTCGTCCAAACTCTAAGGACAATGGGAGTGTCTATATTAGAAATGATGATCCTTGTATTACAGTTTATAATAAAAAAAAGGACAGTAAAAAACGATATTGTCAAATGGAACCTAGTCAATTAAACTTAGAGAAAAGCTATCCTACCATTTATCCAGCACGGATAAATTTTGATGGAGCTAATCTATTTTTTCTTGTGGCAGCACCTTGGGCTGAACAGAAATGTAAGATTCATTTGGGGCGGGAAGAGATTCAGTGTGAGCCAACGGGAAAATAATCATTCATTTCTCGCATGAATATTGTAAAAATCACCAGTGATCAATAGGTTGCTGGTTTTTTAATTAGAAAACACCTGAGATTAAGTTGATTAAATTTTAGATGTTATATTCATATTTTCGTACTCTGATGATACGTAAGGATGCATGAACTTCGTGAAAATCATATTCGTTTCGTCCTTGTTCATCTTCAGCATGAAGTCATTTGGTGCACCTGAGACTGGTTGCCTTGAGAGCGATCTGAGTATCATCCAGAAATATCAACAGGGAAACGATGCTGAGTTTCAAGGTGACGTAAAATCGATTCAGTGTAAGAAACACCCACAGAATGAAAACCAAGTATTTGCTTCATACATAAAAAGTAAAAGTACCACTGAAGATTACCAGAGTTATCTATGGCGTGTTTTATTGATTGATAACTCATTATGGCGAGTTACTTCGAGTTACAATGATGTCATCGTTGAAGGTGGTGATACTGAGATAAAAAGTACAAGTATTAACCTGGATACAGCGAGATATTATTTGGACGAAAATACTCGAGCATTGGGTGTTCGTCTAAATATTGGTACGGCTCCGCGCTGTGCAAATTTTCTAGCTAATGATTTTCTAAATTTGTTTGTACAGGATGGAGAAAAACTGAAACCTGTACTTAAAAATATGCCAACTTACTTCTGGTATCTAGCGGAGGGAGACCATTGTAGTGATTATGAAGGTGTGATTAAAGAAAGAACTGTGAAAACAGTTCTACATTTATTGAAGTCTAATTCGAATGGATTCAGAGATATAAGGATATCAAATAAAATTGAGGAAATGACTCATTATAAATACAATGATGAAAAATTTGAAACTAAAAGAGTCAATAAAGTCATAAAATTTAATGGGGATCAGTATTTTATTCCGCAAGGAACATTTTCATTTTTTGATGGTAATTACGAAAATATCGGTGGCTCAAAAGATAAAAAATGATAGCTATACAGGAAGTTAGGAGATAAGTGTTGATTAAGTTAGGTATTGTTTTTTTTACTATTTTTTCAAGTCATTTATCACTTGCGAATGATACGCAGCATTGTTCAGGTTCAATAATAAGCTTGATGAAAAAGGATGCATTTCATTCAAATGATGGAGATCATAAAAATGATGAATTAAAGGCATATTCCTGTAAAAAATATTCTGACAATCCTGATTATACTTTAGCCTCATATTTTCAGCTAAGTGAAAAATATAAAAAAAATAATTCATATCATTGGCGAGTTTTGCTTATTAAAAACGAACAAAGCGTTGAATCTTCCTATACGGGATTTATTAATGAAGAAGCTGAGATAGAGGTAGGTGATGCCCCTGTTTTTTTAGATACACAAGATTATTATATAAATGATCACGTCAAAGCATTCGGAGTAATATTGAATGTTGGATATACAGCTCCATGTTCAACGGCTGGACGAAATAAATATTTAAGCTTATTTGTTAATGATCATGATAATATAAATAGGGTGCTGATTGATTATCCAATGCAAAATTGGTTTATTTTGAAAGGAAATTCTTGTTTTAAAGATCGAAGAGTAATAAAACAAATCATAAACTCTTATATTGAAGTGCAAGAATCAAAAACAAATGGATTTTATGATTTGATGATTAAAAATGAAGATGAAATTGAAAACGGTCGAGAAGAAGTCCTAGATAATAAATTGAAAGTAACAATTGAAAATCGTCTTTTGAAATTTAATGGTGATTTTTATAAATGAAAATTCAATTCATTGTATTGAGAGTGGATTTATGTTTTGGGGGATTATTTTTATAATGAAATATTCTTGTGAAGATGTGACTCTTCTGAGCGGAGTTGGTTTTAAAGTATGAAATTCATATTGATATGTTCTTATTCCCTATTCTTATTGGCATCAGTGCAAGTTCATGCGGATGACATCAGTCAATATCGTTATTATCAGAAGTGGTAGACTCGTCCTAACTCTAAAGATAAAGGGAGTGTTTATATTAGAAAGGATGATCCCTGTATCACGGTTTACAAAAAAAATAAGGATAGTAATAAACGATATTGTCAAATGGTTCCTAGTCAATTGAATTTAGAGAAAAACTATCCAACGATTTATCCGACACGGATAAGTTTCGACGGAGCAAATCTATTTTTCCTTGTTGCAGCGCCTTGGGCTGAACAGAAGTGTAGGATTCATTTGGAGCGGGAAGAAATTCAATGTGAGTCAACGGGAAAATGATCATACTTTTTTACATGATAATTATCAAAAATCTCCAGCGGTCAACATACTGTTAGTGATGTTTAAATTTGAAATTTTTCGAAATTAAGTCTGATCCAACTTAATTATTTCATTCGTATCTCCTTTCCTAACTTGAACTCAATTTATAAGTGCAACCTTAACTTGTGTATCAGTTTGGTCGCTTAGGTTTACTAAGTCGCGCCTGACGCTGATGTATCAATTTGCGGCAGAATCTTTCCTGGCTGAATGTCAGCAGGTAAACCGGTTCGATTGAACAGAACGACAGAGTACGGTGATATGACAACACAATCTGCTGGCATTTATTTCTTGATGCCATTGCTGTTCATGCTCATGACCCTTTGCGGTTCTTTCATGGTACAGGCGCAAAAGCCAGACTGGCAAGACAGTATTCACGGCAGTTACCTTCACGATTACAAGAAATATGAGGCCAAAGATAAAGCACTGAATTTGATTTATCGGGACCTGAAGGCGCAATTGAGTGAAGACGAATACAGTCTACTGAGAGATGTTCAGCGGTCCTGGGTTCTCTACAAAAAAATGTTTGTGATCACCATCCTTATTTTGGTGATGATCTGGAAGTTCCTGAGTTGGATCCATCCGCAAAATGGATGATCTATCGATGCAAAGCAGAAGTGACGGAAGCGAGGCTGTTAGAGTTGCAGTATCTTGCATCTAAGTACACAGAACTCGCTTACGATGTACTTGTACAAACTCAAAGCTATTCCCGGAACAGAAGCTGATCAGAACATATTGTGGAAATCTTATTCAGTTAAAAACTGCCGTTTTATGCAGTCTTATCTGAATGAGGACATGGATGAATGTATGAAAAAACAAAGGTTCTATGACGTAGAGCTCAATCTGTAAAACTGATTTTTTATTGTATACAGAGGGACAATAAACATGAAAATGCTTGCTTTCAGTCTCGCCTTAACGAGTGCTGCTCCGGCATTGAGTATTGAGGTTTCAGACTTAAATGACATTTATCAAAATCTGGATGTGACGTCATTCAGAAGTTCGCTCATGCCAAAACAGACCGCGCAAGAAAGGAAATTGCCTGATTTCGATTATGTACCAAAACCTGAATTTTCTGGCAGTAGTATTACTATGGAAGATGAGCAATGGGTTTATCGTTTTGATGTGATCAAGAAAAACAAACAAGGTTATTTTGTTTGTTTTACTGATGGTTCGAAAATTGGCACTTACTCAAAACAAAAATCTATGCTGCTAAGAAAGTATGGCTCGGATCTGGTTGCGATTGATTTTGAAATTGAAGCATGTAATTAATTGAGAAAAATGAAACTTGAAGGTATGAATGATAATAAATTTTGAGTGTTTGAAATGAATGATAATTTTTTCGCAAATATGATTATTCCAGTCTTTATACTCTTTGCTTTTTCAGTGGTTAGTTTTCAAACTTCAGCTCAAGCTCAGCAGTCATGTGATGAAGCGACGCTGTTGGTAATTCAGGCTGATTATGTACAGCATAAAAATTCTCAAAGTACCCGGACCGATTTTTCATCGTTAGCATGCAAGACACTCCCGAACCAGCCAAACCTTACGTTATCCTCTTATATGATGAGAGATGGTTCTGGTGAATACGGGGATATGTTTCTCTGGCGGGTCATTCTCATCGAGAACAAAAAAAGTGTTATTGCTGACTATGAGAGTTTTTTTAGTAATGATGAAGGTGGGATCAGAATTGAAGAAGATCAAATTTGGTTAGATACAGCCAGATATCATTTGAATAAAGCAACAAGAGCTTTTGGGGTCAGGCTGGCAATTGGTCATTCATCCAGATATGCAGAAGGTGGTTGGAATGATTATTTAACCTTATTTGTTCGTGAACAGGATAAGTTAAAGCCAGTACTTGCCCACTTTTCAATGTCTTATTGGGTATTCAAAGATGGTTATCCTGGCGATTCTGTTCAGAATAAACCGGTATGGATTGAAGCGACAAAAATTATATTGGGCATTGAAAACACGATGACAAATGGATTTCGTGACATCAAGGTGAATTCAAAAATTCAAAAAAAGAAGAGTGGTGAGTTGCATCTGGATAATTTTTATTCTGAGCGAACTGAAACGCAGATCATGAAATTTAATGGGACTCAGTATGTGGGATATGACCAATGGAAATGAATAACAGTGATTGGAAATGAAATGAGAGACATTTTCATGTCTATTGGATAGAACCAATGAAGCTCAAAATGTGTCTCTGTTGGTACTCAGTTGGTTCCTGACTACGCGGAATTGGTTGATTTTTTAAAAGGTGTATTTAGTGAAAATTATATTCTTTTGTGTAGTCAATTTGCTGTGTGCATCTGTGGTTCACGCGGGCGACTTACCGGATTATCTGCAAAATGCACCTTGTGAAGAATTCAGCAACTTTAAAATTTTCACAAAGCAGGATGGTCAGCGCATTGTTGAAGTGCTGTCGAATCAGATTTATATCCAAGCCCATCTGTCAACGCATGAGGACCAAACGCTGGTTTATCTGATTCAGCCGGATGATTTGGGACTGGGTGGTATGCAATTGCATTGGGATGACTTTTCAACAGAACATCCGGTGATGGCACTTGAGAAGCGGAATGAATCACAGTATGCGGTGACCTGGTATGGCTTTTGGAGTGTGTCCCGGAATGGCTATATGCATCAGGAACTGAATGGTTTGGATGACGCTTATGCCAGCAAGGAAACTGGTCGCCATGACTTGTATCGGTGTGAGTTTTGAGAGGCGTCGTGGGTGTTCACCAGATCATGAGAATGTTGAGCTTTGTGCTGATGTTTGTATCCGGCAGTGTAATGGCATTTGAAGTCAGTCTGCAAAGTTCTAAAGAGGGCTTTGAGCCTTACTGTGCCATTCAGGTGAAGCATCATGATCAACGGATCCTTGAACAGTGGTGGGGACATGGCTGCGGCAGTAAGACGTCAGATTTTGTATACCGCGACAGTGAATCGCTGCTCAAAGTTATCGTAACGAGCGATCGGGGAAACCAGGGCATCGTGTATTACATTGACACATCCGGAGCGATAGAGGTTGTTGCTGAAGCATCGTTTCAGAAATTGCATTTCCCGCCTTTCACTGAAGTGACGGAAACCAAAGTCAGAAAGCCGTTTGAGATGGATAGGACAAAGATCCGATCCGCCGCCGATATTGTCTTGCTCTCTGAGATATTTGGGTTGCGCCTGAGCCTGAATCAATTCTCACCGTCACAACTTTACGATGAAGCTGGTTATTCACTTATCGACCGGATTGGTCATGAATTTTACACCGGATGTTCAGCCTCAGAGCGTTATTTTTATATTTGCGATATCGGTCGTCAGCGTGTTGCCAGTGTGTGCTTTGACAACAATGCGGCACAGCTGACCTATAACTTTGCGAAATCGGGACAACGTGAACTCAGCCTGAAGCAGACTTATCCGGTTCAATCGGAGGCTGAGCTTTCATTTCAGCGGGGTAATTATGAATATGCTCTGGATACCCGAACGCATCAGTTGCGGGTGAAGCATCACCGGCAAACTCTTTTTGAAGCCCAATGCAGGTAAGTGTGGATGAGTCAGATGAAATACAGAATTGCTGCTTTTCTCTCAATGATGATTTTCTCAACATTGATCGATGCGAAAGTAAAAGTCAGTACAGAAACTCTGGTCGAAGAAGTCAATATTTATCATGAATACATGGACATTGTGTTCGTGAACGATGATGTGCAAACGATACAGGCAACTCATGATGTTGAATACCTGGATTATAGCTACCGATTTGTCGATATCAATTTTGACGGCTATCAGGATTTGGTGATTGATGATGATCCTGGCGCGAATCAGATGTCTGAAATCTTTTTATATCATCCGGCAGAACAGTTGTTTTCGGAAGCGGCAGACTGGGAAATCAATGGCATAGTCGTGAATGCCAAACGCCAGCTGGTTTGTGGGTTTTACAAAACTGATGAGACACATCAAGAAGTGCAAGTGCTCGAAAAGGGCGCTTGGGTTGAACATGTTACCTATGACTACACCAAAAATCAGGGGAAATCTGAGCTGACGCAAAAAATGATGAACCGGAAGTCTTATGAAGCGCTCAAAAAACGATGTATGCATTGAAATGAGTAATACTCAATGAATAGATGAGCAACCTCTTAAGTATTGGTATCGTTATGTCGCCATTAGGGTAACAGTTAACAAAAAGGAATAATAACGATGTTTCAACGTTCTTGGCTAAAAGCTTCATGCTTGACAGCTTGTGTGGGATTGATGTCGTCCATGGCGAATGCCGGCGAAATTCAGGTGCTCAGCGCCGTGGTGAAAGGAAAAACCATTCCGGATGCCACCGTCACCTGGCAGCGGACGGGAGAGAGTTCGGTCAAAGTGAATACGGACGCGAAAGGCACAGCCGGTTTCACTCAGTTTAAAGATGATCCGGATACCACCATGCTGATCGAAAAAGAAGGATATTCGACGCTGGTTGTAAAGTGCCCGTGTGAAGGATTCACCTATGCATTGTCACCGGAAATGCCGAACCTTGACGGATTACGCGTTGTGCTGACCTGGGGTAGCTCGCCGTCAGATCTGGATTCACACATGGTGTTTCCTGATAACCATGTGTTCTTCTCAAGTAAAGAAGGCGATCAAACGCATCTGGATGTGGATGACACTACGTCGTATGGCCCTGAAACCATTACTGTGGTGAAAAAGAAGCAGGGTGAGCGTTATGTCTATATGGTCCGGGATTATTCGAATGGTGAGCGTCAGCAATCGAGAGCGCTGTCGGCCAGTAATGCCCGGGTTGATGTGTATGTCGGGAAGACACATATCAGAAGCTATAAAGTCCGAAATGATGTGAAGGCAAACAGCTGGGTTGTTTTTGGTATTGACGGCAACGGTGCTTTCCATGATATCAACCAATACCTGTCGCTGACGCGCACTGCGGATCTTAATAATCATCTCGCAGGGATTCTGAATGCTGATTCTTTTGAATCGCACAGCATGATCACGGACACCATGATTGCGCAAGCGAAACGAATGAACACGGCTGGTGAAAAAGCTTATCAGAATAAAGATTATCTGGCGGCCATGTACCATTTCCAGGATGCAGTGAACCTTTATCCTGATTTCAGTCAGGCATACAGCAACCTGGGCGTGACTTATCCGAAACTGGACCGCCGTGCCGAAGCGTTATGGGCGAACCGTAAAGCAATTGAACTGGCTTCCGGTAATCGTGCAGACCGCATTAAGGCCAGCTCATATTACAACATCGGCCGCATCTACGAAGCGTCTTCTGAATGGCAAAGTGCGCTGGAAAATTTTGAAGCGGCACAGCGTCTGCGTGAACATTCTGCTTATCAGAAGGGAATTTCACGGATGAAAGAGAAACTGCACATTCAATGATGGCTCGTCTTAAAACGCCTGCAGCGTCAGGCGTTTTCTTCTATTTCGGATAAACCATGAAAATCATCAGGTTACTGTTTTTACTCTGTCTCTGGTCCGGACAGGTGCTGGCTGCAGGCCCGGCAAAAGTCGCCACCATCGACAGAGCGTTGTGGCCGGAAGCTATTGATTCACGAGAGGCATTTGACCGTGCTTCTGCCGCAGAAATTTTGCAGTTCGCAAGTATGATGAATACTGTGCCTCTGGGCTCGGAAGAGGAGATTCAGACCTTTACCGGGCTGAAGCAGGTGAATTCTGCTTCAGTGGCACAATGGCGTGAAAAAACGCAGCGTCAGCTAATGCAAGGCTACGGGAATGCAACCGGGCAGACCGGCATTGATCGCTGGGAAACGTTACTGGAGCTGGCTGACGAGCGTCTGCCAACATTGAACAGCCAGTGGCTGAAAGCCAGTGCGCAGTTTTATCAGTATTATTTATTTGAGCAGGTCAGGCTGGCAGCCTTGTTTCCGCGAATCAGCAGTGAAATTCTGACTTATGATCAGAGTGAGCTGACGGGGGAAAATTACGCGGATGGCGAGTTTCTGCTGACATTTGACGATGGTCCGCATCCGACCCGGACAAAACAGTTGATCACACAGCTTACGGAAAAAGAAATTCACGCGACTTTTTTTGTTTTGGGTCATAAGTTAGCTGAGGCCAAAAATAAAGCGCTTTATCAGAATCAATGCCTGGGTTCGCATGGCTGGCGCCATCGCGCTCATAAAGATCTGAGCTGGTCGAAATCGTCAGTTGAAAAAACGGTTCAGGCTTTGGCGCCGTTTTCTTCGCTGAATACGCAAAAAGGTTTTCGTCCGCCTTATGGCATGCGGACTGCGGAAATTTCAGCATGGCTCCGTGAGCAGGGCCATCCGGTTTATTTGTGGAATATCGACAGTCAGGACTGGAACGGCAAGATGAGTGCAAAACAGGTGAGTGATCGGGTGACCACACTCATGTTGTTGTGGCGAAAGGGGATTATTCTTTTTCATGATATTCACCCGAAAGCCAATATTGCGTTGCCGGAGCTGGATCATCTGGTCAATCAAACCCGTCTGAAATGGCGATCTTGCATCTGATTTAATGGCGAAGAAAGTGTGCGGCATACGCATGCTTTCTTTCATTGACTGAACCTGTTTCTGTATCAAGTGAGATTGCCCAGTCATGGTGAGACCGATGCAATTTCAGTTGATTCTGGTTCTGCCAATTCAGGGTTTTTATTGTAGTTCTCAACTTTCAGGAAATTATATATTTTTATTTCTTACCGGGTTATTCACCCCGTTAACTCTCGTCAGTAAGGACGGCTGGGACTTTTTATGTTTATATCGCGTAACTTGAACCGGTGGAGGCAAATATCGCTTCTACTGTTTTGTTCTTTCTTTTCTGCGCTCAGTATTGCTGAAAATAAGCAGCAGGCACCGGATGTTTTGTTTGTTGGCAGCGGACCTTTAGTCCCGCAGTCTGACGATCAGTCGATTCCGATTAACTTTATTAACCTGAAACATGTGGATGTCGAAATTCTGAAGGTGACGGAGCCGGGTCAGCTGCTCAACCGTCATTATATTCAGGACAAAATGTCCAGTTACGACCTGGACCACATGAACCATGCGTTCCAGAGTGTATTTTCCGACCGCTATACATTGCCGCCCAGCGAAAAGGACGTCCAGACACCGGCAAGGTTACCCATCCCGCATTCATTGCCTTCAGGGTGGTATGTCGTGGTCGTGAAAGCGCCGGGTATGTTTTACAAAGTGAAAGCCAAGCATATGTTGCTGACGGACGTGGGCATTCAGGCACGAATTCATCAGCATCAGGCATCATTCTCGCTGGCACGCTTGTCTACAGGTGACGCTGTTACTCAGGGCGTGGTTGAGATTTACCGGGATAATAAACGGATCGAACGTCAGCCGGTTAATCAGCACGGTGTCGCCACGTTCGAGATGAAAACGGAACGGGAAGACATTGTGATTGCCCGGGTGAAAAGCACCAACGATGCGGGCATTGAAAAAGAAGAAATGGCGATTCTGCCGCTACGTGAAGCGCCGCTGGATTTGGCTGAAAGTCAGGTCGGCGGACGTAAATTTCAGTCTGCAGAAGCATACATTTACAGTAACCGCGATTTGGTGAAACCGGGTGAAAGCCTGCCGCTGAATATCCTGTTACGGGATATGGATGGCCGCCAGCTGGCCGATCGGCCGATTACGCTGACGGTGATGAATCCATGGAACGAAGAAATTCTGAAAGAGCAGCTGGAACCACAGGCGGGTGGCTATTATTTCCGCCAGCTGGAAACCGAGCTGAACTGGAAAACCGGACGCTATCGTGTGGAAGTCCGGTTGGATCCGACGGCGAAAGCACCAATCAGTGAGCTGGCTTTCCAGTTAGAGGAATTTGTCCCTGAGCGGATGGATCTGACTTTTGATTCTCCGGCTGAGTTTGTATTTGCCGGACAGACAAATGATGTGAATCTGAACGGACGCTATCTGTTCGGAAGCCCGGCTGCCGGCAACCGCCTGAAAGCGGCGGTCACGTATCAGCCGGTTCAGACCATACCGGGTAAATAT
The DNA here is from genome assembly GCF_054600795.1 of Photobacterium sp. R1. Taxonomy (NCBI): domain Bacteria; kingdom Pseudomonadati; phylum Pseudomonadota; class Gammaproteobacteria; order Vibrionales; family Vibrionaceae; genus Photobacterium; species Photobacterium sp. R1. The sequence goes on along the minus strand of NZ_BAAHZP010000009.1, from coordinate 195,734 downwards.
TCCGATTTCGTCGTCGGTGAATCCTTCACACTGGATACGGATTACGCACAGCTGGAAGAGCAGACTTTATCTGACGAAGGCCGTCTGCTGGTGAAGTTACCGACGCCTGCACCGGAGAAACTCAAAAGCCCGGTGAAAGTGGTTGCCAACTTCAGTCTGCTGGAATCCGGCGGTGCCGCGGTGCAGCGCAAACTGAAGTATGTCTCATGGAAAAACACGCCTGTTCCCGGGATCAAACCTGAGTTCGTGAGTGTGCCGTATAACAGCGATGCGTTGTTCCAAATCGCGTTGCTGAGTGCTGACGGCCAGTCGCTGATCAAAGGTCAGCTTGAAGTCACCATGGATTACGATCAGGGTCCTTATTACTGGATCTATGAAGACGGGATTGGCTGGGAGCGCAAAAAGCAGGATCGCTGGAAACGGATGTCAACTCAGACGATTCAAGTGGGTCAGAATCCGGAGCCCATGGTCTTCCCGACCCGCTGGGGTGATTACCGCCTGACGGTGAAAGATACCGCCACGGGTGTTTCGTCGACCTATTCATTCTATGCCGGCTGGTATGACGGCAATGAGCAGATCAAAGCGAAGCCTGATCATCTGGCAATCAACACGGACAAAGCGGCTTACCTGGCTGGTGAGCAGGCCAATGTCACCATTACTGCGCCGGTAAACGGCAATTTGCTGGTCACGCTGGAAACGGATCAGCTGGTATGGTCTGAAAGCTATCCGGTGCAGGCCGGTGAAGTGACAATTCCGGTACCACTGGATGCCTCCCTGGCCCGTCATGATATTTACCTCACCACGACCTTAACCGGGAATGATGGTCAGACGCCGAAACGTTACTTTGGAATTCGTCCGCTGAAACTGGATCGGACTGATCGCAAGCTGACGGTTTCGCTGACTTTACCGGATTTGATTAAGCCGTCTGAGACACTTTCTGTGCCGGTTACGATTGAACATCTGGATCCGAAGCAGAGCGGTGAGACCTGGGTGACTCTGTCGATGGTGGACAAAGGGATCATCAACCTGAGTCGTTTCGAGCCGGTTGATCCGCATAGTTATTTCTTCGGTCAGCGCCGTTACAGTGCAGATGTCGTTGATATGTACTCACGGATGTACGATCCGCGCCCGAATCCGTTTGCGCAGTCCCGTTTCGGTAGTGATGCCAATAAAAAAGCGGACAACAAGAATGACGGGCTGGTTGAAAGCAAAACTGTCATTTTGATGAGCAAGCCGGTGAAAGTGGTGCAGGGGAAAGCTGTGGTTGACATGGTGATCCCGGATTACAACGGCGAAGTTCAGGTGATTGCCACAGCCTTCAATGGCGCTCAGGTGGGTCAGACGGTTCTGGATAAACCGGTCAGTGCGCCGGTGGTCGCTGAGCTCAGTGTGCCCCGCTTCCTGGTGCCGGGTGATATCTCGACGGTAACGGTTGATCTGCACAACGTGAGTGGTCACCCGCAGACACTGAATGTTGCGCTGAACCTGAGTGAAACACTGGCTGCACAGGGACAACTGACGCCTGAGCCGGTCACCCTCAAACACGGCGCGCACTGGAGCCAGAGCTTCAGTTTCCGCGTGTCGGATGCCATATTGACTGAACGTGCCCAACTGGCACTGACCGTGAAGAATGATGAGATTGATATCGATCGTTCCTGGGAAGTACCGGTCCGTCCTGTGATGCCATGGGTCACTCAGGTGCAGTCGGTTCTGCTGCAGAAAGGGAAAGAATACAAAGCCAGCGAGGGCTTATGGTCAGGAATGGATGTGGTGCAAAACAGTATGGGTCAGGCTTATTTCAGCCGGACGCCTGTGCTGAACCCGGAAGAACATGCACGCGGTCTGTTCCGTTACCCGTATGGCTGTGCCGAGCAGACCACCAGTAAAGCCTGGCCGTTCCTGATGGACGCGCCGGAGCTGAATCGCTTTAAAGCCAAAGTGCACCAGTCTGACCGCATCAGTCATGCCGAAAGCATCTCGCCGGATGAAGCAGACAAACGTGTGGTTGAAAAAGCCGTTCAGCGTCTGAAAACCATGCAGAAAGCCAATGGCGGTTTCTCGCTGTGGGACAGCAGCGGCCATGAAAACCCATGGCTGACGGCGTACGTGGCCGATTTCCTGAATACGGCGGAACAGCGTTTTAAAGGGGTTGTGCCGGAATCCATGCTGAACCGGGCGAATAACCGTCTGCTGGTTTATGTCCGGAACGATTCACTGACCAGTGATCTGGCTTATGACAGCCAGTCTGCCAAAGTAGCCCGTGCCTATGCCGCTTACCTGACCAGCAAGCAGGGTAAGCTGAAATGGAGTGATCTGGATAAGATGAAGCTGTCGGGCCTGCCGACTCAGCTCAGCTACCTGCAACTGGCCGCCAGTTATGCCAATGTGGGTGCGAGTGATGAAGCTGAAGACATGCTGGATGATATCGGCCGTTTCAGCCGGGAATACCGTTACTACGGTGATTACGGTTCTGATCTGCGTGATGTTGCCAAGTCTGTGCTGATTCTTGAAGAAATGTCGAAAGATAAATCAGTGAAGCGTGAAGCACTGGAACTTCAGGCCAAAAACCTGGAACGTTTGATTGGTTTGTCACAGACACGCTGGATGAGCACGCAGGAACGCTCTGCGCTGGTTCAGGCGTCTGTACTGGCAAGTGCTGCAAACCGTGAGCAAGTGTTCAACCTGGCTTTCAATGATCAGTCGGTCAGTCACAAGGGAACATTCAGCCAGCCCCTGACATCCGATCTGGTGATTCGCAATCTGGATCAGTCACCGGTTTATGTCAAAGTCATGGCGGAAGGTTATCAGAAACTGGATCGCACGATTGCCAATCAGGCGAGTCGCTTCAATACCCTGAACGCTGAGAGAGTCACGCGTCAGTGGTATCAACCGAATGGGCAGCCACTGGCGTCGAACAAAGTGAAAGTGGGTGACCGGGTCGTGGTCGTTCTGACCGTTATTTTGCAGGAACAGATCAATGATGCGCTGCTGGTGGACAAGATTCCGGCTGGCTTCGTGCTGGAAAACCCGGCACTGAATCAGGGGCTGCCAATTGAACGGATGCTGCCGGAGAAAGTGAAACTCGAAACACCAGACCATCAGGAATATCGCAACGACCGGTTTGTTCTGTCTGGTCAGATGTATAAAAAACAGACTTATCAGTACGGCTACGTGCTGCGCGCGGAAGTTCCGGGGACGTTTGCTGTGCCGCCTGTGTTTATTGAGTCCATGTACCGTCCGGAAAAACATCTGGCGTACTGGCAGACACCGCAAACCGTTACGGTCGAGCAATAATGGCAATCTCTGAGACGATAACGAATCCATGAAATTGCCGTTCACGACACGCTCATCCCTGCTGAAATTGGCGGCAGGGATGAGCGCCTTTCTGATTTTGATGGCGTGGACACTGAACAGCGTGTTCCCGCTTCCGCCTTTATATCCGGATGGTCCGGCAACTGTGGTTGTCAGCAGGGAAGGTGAAGTGCTTCGCTCTTTCGGTGATCGCCAGGGCGTCCATCGTTACAACGTCACCTTACCTGAAGTCGATCCTTTTTATATTGAGGCGCTGCTGAACTATGAGGATCGCTGGTTTTACCATCATCCGGGATTTAATCCGTTTTCAATTCTCCGGGCTGCGTTTCAGTGGCTGATCCACGGGCATGTCGTTTCTGGCGGATCTACCCTGACGATGCAGGTGGCCCGTTTGCTCGACCCGCATGAACGTTCGGTCGCCGGCAAATTCAAACAACTCTGGCGCGCCCTTCAGCTGGAATGGTATTACAGCAAAGATGAGATTCTGACGCTTTATCTGAACCTGGCACCGTTTGGCGGCAACATCGCGGGTGTAGAAGCGGCAGCTGATCGTTACTTCACAACCTCAGCCAGACACTTAACGAAAAATGAAGCGGCGCTGTTGGTCGTGTTGCCGCAAAAGCCGTCGCGGTATCGTCCGGATCGCTATCCGGAAGTCGCAAAAGCGATGCGAAATAAAGTCCTGTCGCGTCTTCATGACAGTGGGCTGCTCAAAGCACAGGCATTTCAATATCTTTCCCAGGAACCGGTTGAACTGCGGCAGTCTGACCGGGTTCAGCTGGCTCCCCTGCTGAGCAGGACGTTGAAACAGACTTACCCGGATCAGCATGTCATCACCACCACGATCAATGACACGATTCAGCAACGAGTGGCCCGATTGCTGGTCAAAGTCAAACGTGATTTGCCGGTACACTCGTCAGCAGCCGTATTGGTGGTAGACAACCAGACAGCTGAGATTCTGGCTTATCAGGGTTCGGTCGATTTTCAGGATGACAGCCGGTTCGCTCACGTCGACATGACACAGGCGGTCCGTTCACCGGGATCAACCCTGAAACCGTTTATCTATGGCATGGCTATCGATCGCGGCATCATTCATACCGAAAGTTTACTGAGTGATATTCCTTTTACGTTTTATGACTACAAACCACAGAACCTGAATGGCCGGTTTCAGGGAGCGGTCAGTGTCAGTGAGGCATTGAAACAGTCTCTGAATATTCCTCTGATTCAGGTGTTTAACGCACTCGGTCCGGACGTGTTTGATGCGCAGATGAAACAAGCCGGAATTCAGCTTGACCATGAAAAAGCGAATCTGACGGTAGGTCTGGGCGGGACAGGAACAAATCTGATGACGCTGGCGTCCATGTACCGCTCGCTGGCAATGTCCGGTCAGGTTTCCCCGCTGCGAGTGGTGAAGGACGGAGCGCAGGCAGTTCCTGTTGCGAACGAGGCGCAGTTGCTGAGCAAAGAAAGCAGCTGGATGGTGTTTCACATGCTCAGCAGCATCAGCGCATCTGATCGGGTAGTGCCCCGCGTGCGTCGCGAAATCGCATGGAAAACCGGTACCAGCTACGGTTATCGTGATTTCTGGTCTGTGGGTGTCAGCCCCGGCTATACCGTGGCTGTCTGGGTCGGCCGACCAGATGCAACGCCTGTGGTGGGGTATCTGGGGGCAACCCGCGCGGCGCCGGTGATGTTTGATGTGTTTGATCAGTTACCGGAAGAGAAACGACGGGTTGAACAGCCGGAGACCGTCATCCGCAAACTTATTTGCTGGCCGGGCGGACGGGCAAAGTCGGCAACGGCCGATGAAGACTGTTTTAATCAGAAATATGCCTTTACCCGAAACGGGCTCACGCCACCCACACTGGAAAGTGATGGCGACTTTGTTCGTCATGATCACTGGCCGGAATCGCTCAGCATCTGGCATCAGCAGCGGAAAATTATCAGCCAGGGACATCCGGAACTGGAAATTGCAATTCAGTCGATCAAGAACGGTCAGCATTATTACCGCTCACAAATCCGGCAACTGAAGCTGGAAAGCAATAAGCCGGCGTCCGAAGTGCTTTGGTATATTAATCATCAGCCGTACGAACAGCAGCAACTGTTATTGGCGGATTATAGTGGCGAAGTCGTCATTACTGCCTGTCAGGGGCAGCAATGTGATCAGCGAAAGATTGTGATTCACCGGTGATGTTCAAAACGGATGTGGCTTCCAAAAGTCCGAATTGCTTTGTTCTGACCGTCAAATTTTCACCGGTAGATCGACAGTTGAAAAAGTGATTTTAACCATACAGAAAATTGAAATGACATCCGGCTGTGCGTTATTGGCGGTGCAGTTCAAGTTTTATTTTTTCCGTCTTTTACCGATGAGATACCTTTTCAGGGAGAAAACCATTTGTCGCGGAGGTTTGAGGGTGATAAATTCAATGAGCCTTTTTTAACTTTCCCTTATATACGGTCGCCAAATGTGACCAGATTCCAGATAAAAATAAATTTAATCATTCTGTAAAATAGTTGGTAAGTATGACCTTAGACGAGATGATATCAATATTGTTATCTTTCCCTACCAATGTTTTTTTTGTTCCTTTCGCCATCTTTCTGATGATTATGCTGGTGGATCTGGTGTTCAACATTGTTGAAAGTGTGGCGCCGGACGTTGATTTTTTTGACGCTGAAAACATACCGGGAGCCGGTTTGTTATTACCGCCGATATTGTCGAAAGTTCCGCTGATGGTGGCGCTTTGTGTCAGCTTCTTTATTGGGACGATCCTGTCTTTTTACCTGAACCAGGGGCTTGCTGCTGTTTCTGAAGCAAGCTGGATGATTGTCATTGAGGTGGTTTCTATCCCGGTGACAGCTTATCTGGCGTTATGGATTTCAGCCTGGCTGCTGAAACCGCTGGCACCTTTGTTTGACAGAAAGAAAAGTTTTGCCAAGGTCGATTTTATTGGCCTGAAAGCCAGGGTTCACAGCAGTGCTGTCAGCCAGACTCGGGGTGAAGTGGTGGTTCACCATCAAGGTAATGAATTCTTACTTGATGCCCGTGCAATTGAGCCGGAGACATCAATGGAATACGGCGATGAAGTGATTATCGTCTCACAAGATAAAACAACAAATCATTATATAGTGGCAAAAAATAGCTAAGCATAAGGAGTTGGCTATGCAAATCTCTCCAAGCGTAATATTCATTAGTGCTGGAGTCGGTATATTTTTACTGATCTTAATTTTTCTCACAACACGATATAAAAAGGTCCGTGGTGAAGGTGATGCATTGATCGTGAATGGTCTGCATGCGACCCGAGCATCACTGACCGGTACTTTTGTCTGGCCGGTGGTGAACCAGTATGAGTACATGGATATCACCCGTAAAAAGATCTCTGTGATTCGCAGTGGTCGTAAAGATCAGGAAGGTGAAGAGTATGAAGGCCTGCACTGCCGTGACAATATTCGTGCAGACCTGAAAGTTGATTTCTATATCGGCGTGAATCACGAAGAAGAAGATATTGTTCGTGTTGCGAAGCTGTTTACTGCTCATGAAGCCTCGAATATCGAACGTCTGAAAGAACACTTCCAGCCGAAATTCTCTGAAGCCCTGAAAACGGCAGTTAAACAGTTTGAATTTGAAGAACTGCTGACAAACCGCCGTGCATTCCGTGACGCTGTTGTTGATGTAATTGGCAGTGAAATGGACGGTTTCAAAATCTATGACGTGGTTATCGATAAAGTCGACCAGACGTCTTTAGATGCTCACAGCCCGGACAATATTCTGGATGTGGAAGGTATCCGTAAGATCTCAATGATCACGGCGCAGAAGAATACGGAAACGAATGCAATTCGTCAGGATGAGCGCACAACGATCAAGAAGAAAAACGTTGAAGCTGAAGCGAACCGTCTGCAACTGGATAAACAGGAACAGGAAAGTGTTGCCCGTGCGAAGCGTGAGATCGAAATCATCAAGTCACAGGAAGAAGCTCTGACTTCTGAAAAGCGTGAAGAATACGAGCGTGTGACGCAACTGGCGAAGCTGGAAACTGAAGAAGAAGTGGCTAAGAAGCGTGAAAGTGTTCAGATGGAAGTCGAAATGACACGCATCGCGAACCAGCGCCAGGTTGCTATTCAGCAGGAAGAGCTGAACCGTGCAGTTGAAACCGAGAAAGTTCGGACTGCAACGGAAGTTGCAGAGAAAGAAATGCTGAAAGAGACGACGGTTGAGGAATCTCTGAAGGCGGTTGCAGAAACCCGTTCTCAGCGTGTGGAAATTGAACGTAAGATTGCCCGCGAAGAGGAAGAAACTGAAAACCTGCGTGTTCATGAGCAAGTGAACCGTCAGAAGCGTGTGACGTTGACTGAAGCTGAAGCCATCGCTGAAGCGAAACAACTGGAGCTGCTGGTCGCTGCGCGTGCAGAGAAAGATGCTGCCCGTGAGAAAGCGGAGCGTCTGCTGATCGAAAACGATGCGGCACTGAAGATCAGAACCCGTGATGCTGAAAATGAGCTGGCTGTGAAGACCCGTGAAGCAGAAGCTGAGCAGATTGTTGCGACCAAGCGTGCTGAAGCTGAATACGTTACGAAAGAGCGTGAAGCAGCTGCGAAAGAGCGTATGGCGAAAGCTGAGAAAGAAATGATCAGCGCGACCGGTCTGGCAGAAGTCGAAGTTGAACGTGAGCGTGCACTGGCGATTCGTGAAGTGGGTGAAGCGGAAGCGTACACACTGCAGACCGCTGGTGAAGCAGAAGCGCAGGCAATGCGTGCGAAAGGTCTGGCAGAAGCTGAAGCTCAGTCTGCCCGCTTTGAAGCAGCACAGCAGTACGATGAGCATACCCGTGAACACGACAGATGGGTGATGCAGCTGCAACAAGAGAAAGAGCTGGAAATTGCACGCATTGATGCGCAGAAAGCTGTTGTGGGCGAAAATGCGAAAGCCCTGGCACAGGCACTGTCTCAGGCTGATATCAAGCTGTTTGGTGGTGAAGGCATGGAGCAAATCCGTCGTACCATCATGGATGCGGCTGCAATGGATGCCAAGTTCGATGAATCTAAAGTGCTGAATCCACTGGTTTCTGAATACATCAAAGGCCAGCGCAGCATGCCTCAGGACATCAAAGATATCCTGGAAAACACAGATCTGAAAAGCAGCGACCTGAGTAATGTTGCTCTGGCCAGCCTGCTGAATTCACAGGGCGGTGCGACTGAGTTACTGAAGAAAATTCAGACCTCTCTGAACACCAAATCAGAAACGAACTCATAATCCACGTCTTTCATCCCACGCGATCCCGCCTCGTTCGAGGCGGGATTGATTAGGTAAATGCATGTCCGAAACAACTCAACAAGCGGTGAGCGAGGGTGGGGCGTACGAAATACTGAAATCCCGTTTATTTCAGCAAGGCAAACAGCTCAAATCCCTTTCGCAGACCTTTAATCAAAATCGTCAGGCTATTTTTGGCGGCCGTGAAAGCCAGCTGGTCGGCAAGGCGAATGTTCAGACCGAAGCCCGCTCGATTCCGATCGATATGGCACAGGTCAATCAGCAACTGCTCTTCGGTTATCAGGTTCACCTTGGCCTGAAATCAGCCCCGTCTCTGCAAGATGTCTTTGGCTTATATCAGCTGCATGAACAGGACGGTACCTTCCGTATCGAACCTCTGCCGCTCGAAAACAGCTTCCTGACTGATTCACGTTTTCTCCACGAATTCACTGAACTCTTCACTTACTACGGTGATGCGCGTCTGACGCAGATCTCTCGTCAGGAAAGCATGCTGTATATTGCGTTCCAGATTGGTATGCGGCCGGAAGACCGGAAGGTGTTTCGTTTCCAGCTGAACGCAAATTCGGTTGAATACCTGGATTCGCTGGGGAATCAGCAACTGGAAAGCGTTCAGCAGCATGATTTCGAGTGGATTGCGACCACACGAAATGATCATGTTGCCGGCACGCATCCGCATGTGTCGATTCGCGATAAGCTCTTTGTGGAGTGTATCGGCGGCGATCTGACCATTAAAGTGGAAGACAACACGGATGACGGCAAGGGGATTTACAGTGAAGTGGTGGAGGATCCGCACCAGAGTGTGGCCGATGCCCAGATCGAATACGCCTTTATCGGTGATCTGATTGCACTGAAGATTCGCCCGAACCGTGAAAAGCACTCCCGCTATTTCATTTATAACCCGATCAACCAGTCGGTCACGCGCGCGGATGCATTGCGTCACAGTGCGAAATCGCTGCCGGAAGATCACGGTGTGCTGTACTCCCATGGTTTTGTTCTGGCGAACGGCGAGAGCAAGCAGTTTGACATGCCGTGGCAGCATCTGAAGTTCTTCCAGAAAATTGCTTCACCCAATGGTGAAGACATCCTTTATTTCTTCTTCAATATGCTTGAAGGCCACTATGTTGGCTTTACCTACAACATAATTGAGAAGAAGTTTGCTGCGCCATTGGAAAGCCATGGTTTCAGTTTGTATCCGGATGGTCGGATGCTGGTATTCCAGGCGTCAGAAAATGCGGAAGCGTCGACGATTCACCCGCTGCGCATCTGGGATACGCCATTCTCTACACCGGAATATTATACTGCGCAGAATGCTTCTGCTGATGGTTCCAGTCCGCTGTTTAATCTGGGTAACGCTGAGCTGGTCCGCGCATTGTCATCTGTGCTGTCTATTTGCCAGCTGGCGCAATCCGAAGAAGTGACTCAGGTGGCATTTGAAGTGCTGCTGAAAGAGTGTCAGACCACACTGGATCATTATCACTGGCTGAACCATGACTATGCGCTCGGCATGGGTGAGGTGATCAATGTTCTGATGGATACGGCAAACAAAATCATTGATGAGTTTGCCAAAGTACTGCAGATGCAAAAATTTGCATCAGAAAGCCTTGAAGAACATCAGCAAGTGGTGACGGATTTGATTGCGAAAATCAAACTGGCACCCAAAGAACAGGCGAATGTCCTGTTAGGTCTGTTGTCTGATGTGAAAGCTCAGGTCGGTGCGACCATGGCGCTGCGTCAGCAGCATTACATGGACACTGAACGTGTCGATGAAATGCTGGAGCAATTGCAGCATCATCGTGAGCAGCTCAATCAGCATTTGTTGTCGCTGTTGCAGGAAGAAAAAGCGTACCAGCCGTTCAAGCAGCAGATTCATGAAATCGAAGAAGCGCTGGTGACAGTCAGTAAAACGGCTGACATTCAGGCGTTGCAAAAGCAGGTTGAAACGCTCCGCGCTGATTTACAGCTGGTTTCGGAAGAAGTCACGGACATTGAAACCGATGATCCGACGCAGTCAACCCGGATTCTGGATCTGACAACGGAAGTTTCTTCACTGCTGAATGCGGTGTCCGCCAAACTGCGGAACAAATCGCAAAGTCTGCAAAGTGATGAAGCTCAGGCTGAATTCAGTGCACAGTTCAAGCTGTTGGGTCAATCGGTCAGCAGTGCGATGGAGCAGGCGACGACGCCGGATGAATGCGATACTCAGCTGGCAAAACTGGTGGGGCAGCTCGATAAGCTTGAATCACGTTTTGCCGATTTCGATCAGTTCCTGGCTGAAATTTACGCCAAACGTGATGAAATTCAGTCCACGCTGGACAACCACAAGCAGCAACTGATCGCCGCGCAGCAGCGTCGGGTCCAGAATCTGCTGCAGGCTGCCAATGTCACTATGGGCAGTATTGAAAAACGGGTGTCCCGTTTTGACGATGTGAAATCACTGAACAGTTATTTCGCAACCGATGCCATGGTGCTGAAGCTGCACCAGTTGTCGCAGTCCATTCGCGATTTGGGTGACAGCGTCAAAGCCGACAGTCTGGATTCCCGTCTGAAGTCGTTGCAGGATCAGTCGCTGCGCGCCCTGCGGGATAATCAGGATATCTTTGAAGATGGCGGGAAAGTCCTTCGTCTGGGTCGTCATAAATTCAGTGTGAATCAGCAGGCACTGGATTTAAGTCTGGTCGAACATAACAAGCGGCTTTGTACACATATTTCCGGGACGGATTTCTATCAGCCGATTGAGGATGAAGGATTTCTGAAGCTGCAAGAAATCGCACGTCTGGATGTGTCTTCTGAAAGTGACGTTGTCTATCGTGGTGAGTATCTGGCTTACCTGATGCTATACAGCGCGATGAACAAAGAGGCAGAGCTGTCTCTGGACATCCTGTATCAGGCGGGCAGAGAAAAGCAGTTGCTGCCAATGGTTCAGCGATTTGCAGCGCCTCGTTACAAAGAAGGCTATGTCAAAGGGATTCATGACCACGATGCAGCCTTGATTCTGCAGCAGCTTTTACCGACGTTTGAGCAGGCTGGTTTGTTGCGTTTCAGTCAGGCAGCCCGTGCGCATGCTTTACTGTGGCTGATCGCACAGCCGGAGACAGCACTGGAAAGCTGGGGGCTGAAGGCCAAAAATGCTCAGATGCTGAAAGAGCACCTGAATGCCGCCGACGCATTCAATGATCTGAAAGTTCTGCTGGCAGAATCCGTTCAGGGACCCGCTGCGCTCGAAAGCAGTGATTACCTGATTCGACTGTTGTCCGGTTCGGATGTACAGATTGAAGTCAGCCAGGATGCTTATGAACTGTGTGAGGATTATCTGCAGTTCCGCCGTAGTCTGGGCTGGCAAGGTGATGAAAATACGCTGGACGTTGCTTTTGTGGATCATCAGCAGTGGCTGGGTCCATATACGCTACAGAAGCAGTATGGTCAGGCCTTTGTGGTGGAAGCAGCGGCGATCGCGGTCTGTAAAACCCACTCAAGCCGTCTGCTGAACAGTGTGGATTTCTCACTGGCTTGCTCAGTTCGCGCTCTGCTGGGCGAACATGACAACCTGGTAAGCGGTAAGCTGACACTGGTTCTGGACGATTTCATTCAGCGTTGTGAGCACCACCGTCGTGTGATTGTGCCGCAGTTTGAGGCCTATCTCAGCCAGCGGACGCATTTGCTCAATCAGGCGAAAGAACAGTTCAGACTGAGCGAATTCAAACCGCGCCCGCTGACATCTTTTGTCCGGAACAAACTCATCAGCGACAGCTATCTGCATCTGATTGGGGATAACTTTGCCAAGCAAATGGGCACCGTGGGTGATAAGAAGCGGACTGACCTGATGGGGATGCTGCTGCTGATTTCACCACCGGGTTACGGTAAGACGACGCTGATTGAATACGTGGCCCATAAACTGGGTCTGGTCTTCATGAAGATCAATGGCCCGTCGATCGGCCATCAGGTGACGTCGCTGGATCCGGCGGACGCTCCGGATCAGAACTCGGCCCGTGAGATTGAGAAAATTAACCTGGCGCTGGAAATGGGGAATAACGTGCTGCTGTATCTTGATGATATTCAGCATACCAACCCTGAGCTGCTCCAGAAATTTATCTCGCTTTGTGACGGTACCCGACGGATTGAAGGGACCTGGCAGGGTAAGACGAAAACCTACGACATGCGCGGTAAGAAGTTCGCGGTTGTGATGGCAGGGAACCCGTATACCGAAACCGGTGAAGCATTCCGGATTCCGGATATGCTGGCAAACCGTGCAGATATCTACAACCTGGGTGATATGCTGTCGGATCAGCAGTCTGCCTTTGAACTCAGCTTCATTGAGAACTCACTTACATCTAACCCGGTCCTGGCACCTCTCGCGACCCGCGATCTGAATGATCTGTATCGTTTCGTGAAGATGGCACAGGGTGACGGTGTTGCGCTCAGTGATATGTCGCACTCGTATTCTTCCACGGAAGCCAACGAAATTGTCGCAACCCTGCAGAAACTGATGCAGGTTCAGCAGACGGTACTGAAAGTGAATCAGCAGTACATTCTTTCAGCGGCGACTGCGGATCAGTACCGTGTCGAACCTTCGTTTAAACTGCAGGGTTCTTACCGGAACATGAATAAACTGGCTGAGAAAATTTCTTCTGTGATGACGGATGAAGAGCTTAATACCCTGCTGCAAGATCACTACCAGGGTGAAGCACAGACGCTGGCAAACGGGACTGAAGAAAACCTGCTGAAACTGGCTGAGTTGCGCGGCAATATGACCGATGCACAAATGGCTCGCTGGGATGAAATCAAGCAGACCTATCAGCGGAAACAAATGATGGGTGATGACAGTGACCGCGCCGGTCAGGTTGTTCAGCAACTGGCGATGCTGAATCAGCATATCGCGCGTTTTGCTCAGCCGGTCAGGCTGGAGGATCTGGAATGAATCAGCAACAATGGCTCGACTGGTTAAGTGACTCATTACAGGATGGTCGTTTAGACGACAACGAACGTCGTGAGTTGCAGGTTTCTCTGATGGAAGCCGGTCTGTCAGATGACGATCGCGCTTACCTTCGGAATCAGAGCTTTAAACTGGCCCAGCAAGCCATTCAGGAAGGGACTTCGTCCCTTTCTGTCCTCCGCTGGCTTGAACGTGTTGTAAAAGTGCTTGATAACACTCGAAGTTCGGCGATTGCAGAGGTGGCAACCAGCTGGTTTTCTCCCGGACGTGCCTGTGCTGCGGGTATTATTGAGCAGCTCAGACAAGTCAGAAGCAAAGTGGATATTTGTGTATTCACTATTGCCGATGATGAACTGACCAAACATATTCTCGCTGCTCATGATCGTGGGGTAAAGGTGCGGATCATCACGGATAACGACAAGGTCAATGACGCCGGCAGTGATATTGATTATCTTGCCCGTAAAGGCGTTCCGGTCAAAATTGATACGACGGCGTATCATATGCATCATAAATTTGCTGTGTTTGATGGGATGCGCCTGATTAACGGAAGCTTCAACTGGACACGAAGCGCGTCCAGATATAATCAGGAAGATATCACGCTGACCGACGATCGCCGCTTTTTAACGGCATTTGAGGAACAGTTTGATCAACTGTGGCAGCGTTTCCCCTCTCATCAGCCAACCCAAGGAGGAAGGGCATGAGTCATCTTGTGGAGCCAGTGAAGCAAACGACGGAACAATTGCAGGAAAATGGACCAGCTGAACTGACACCGGACATTGTGGCGTTAGCAGAGCGGTTTGATCCGTTTGATTCGGTGGCGACCATTACTTTTGGTAAGGAAGCACTGGAAAAGATCACCGCGTTTTCTGATCACGTGCTGGAACAGATTCGTGTCCGGGATACGGGCGATGCGGGTGAAATTCTGCAGTCCATGGTGGAATCGATGGACAGTGCGGCGTTTGATCAGCTGAAAGGCAACAGCTTTTTGGCGAATTTACCGCTGATTGGAGAGCTTTTTGATTCATTTAAGAAGTTTTCCCGAAGTTTTGATTCTGTGAAGCAACAGTTGGAGCAGTTGTCTCAGCAACTGGAAGCGCAGGAAGTGAAACTGGCGCATGATATCAGTCAGCTCGATGGGCTCTATGATAACAATCTGGATTTGCTGAAAGGGCTGGAGCAATACATTGCTGCCGGGCAATACAAGCTGGATCAGTTGAAAACTGACGTATTGCCTGAACTCCTGACTGCTTCGGAGCAGTCAGGAGATGCACTGGAAGCTCAGAAGTACCGGGATGCCAGTCAGGCTGTCGCCCGTTTGGAAAAACGCGTGCACAATCTGGCGCTGACCCGGATGGCTGCTGTCCAAACCGCACCGCAGATTCGTTTGTCGCAGGAAGGGAATAAAATGCTGATGGAAGATATCCAGGATATCGTCCATAACACCTTCCCACTGTGGAAACGTCAGTTCCTGATCGCGATTTCGAATTATGAGAAAGAAAAAGCCCTGAAAGTGACCCGTGCTGTGAAGGATTACACCAATAAACAGTACGTGAAAAATGCTGAGGGTCTGAAAATACTGGAAGAGCAGATTGCAGAGAACTACCAGCGTGGCATTCTGGATCTTGAATCTTTGCAGGCCGTGAACCAACTGACCATTGAAACACTGAACAATACCTTGTCTCGGGTGAAAGAAGGTCGTCAGCAACGTGAACAAGCCGAAAAAGTGATTGCAAAGGCGGAGCAGGAACTGAAACTGGCGTTGCAGCAGACGCTGGAAAACTGAGTGCAATAGTGAAATCAGATAAAGAAAAAACGGCAGCGATTGGCTGCCGTTTTTGTTGTTATCTTTAAACCACCATCTATGGCGGTGGTGATTGCAAATCACTTTGTTTTCTTGATGTGTCAAGATCGATAACAATTGTCAGCTGAACATTCAATCCCCACCCGAACTACAGCTGCTACAACTACTACAGCCACCACCACCGCTGCAGCTTTGGCTGCTGCTGTCACTGTCAAATCCACTGGTGTAATGATAATTGTCATTGGTATCAGACCCATTGCGATAGTCGTTGTCTGTATCGTTGTGACTGCTGCTGTCATTGCAATCATCGTAGTTATCGTCATCATAGTCACCTTCTGACCCATCGTCGTCATCCTCGGAGCAGAGGGGCGTTTTACAATAGAGAAACCACCCGTCCTCATTGGCAGAGTCAATGGTGCTGACATGGATGGATCTTTTCCTTGGGCTGTGGTGATAACAAAACCCATCTTCTATGTTCAGTTGTTCATCAATTGAAAACAGCAGCGGCATTTCCCGTGGATATCCAGGGCTGATTTGCTCGTGGAGACAAATGAATCGCCAGCTTTGTTCATTTCTTAATCTTCGGGAGGCTGTTGTATTGCTTTCCCAGTCGGGCGAGTGGTGGAAGTAACGGCCAAAAGATTTCTGGCAAAAGTGGTGGTAGGTTTTGGTTGCTAAAATGAACTCATGCCAGGCAACATCGACAATTTTAGAAGGCATAGAAATCGCTTTCAGGGGTGTTTGAGAACAAATCAGAAAATAATCTCGAAGTGCTTCAAATACGAGCTCTATTTCGTCATCTGAAAGGTGCGGGTAACAGGCTTTTACCTTTGCTTTAAGTGGCGGCGGGAAACGATATTTTTTTATATGTTCAGTTCTGAGATATGTGGTGGTCTTTATCCATACGTAAGCGATGATACCGAGAGGGATGAGTGTGATGAAGACGAAAATGGAAGTGTTCATTGATTGTTCAAATGCATTTGGCTTTCTGATGTAGTTGAATAGGCGACAGAAAAGTCTGATGCTTTAATGAATGGCTGCATTTGCAGAACAATGCATAAATTTGAATGCGATGAGAAACCAGCAACAATTGCGTTGCTGCTTTCTTGATACTGGTGCTCTTTATTTCAGGTGTAAAAATTGTTCGAAGTTTTTCAAGTGTTCTTCTTCTGAAAGGAGATAAATTATTTTAACTCTGTTTCAAGAAGCACAATCTCAGTTGAACCCACATTTTTCACATTATGCGTTTCAGCCTGAGCAAACAAGGTCATACCTTCTTTAATTTGTAGTGTTTTGGCTGGTTTTGCTGAACCGGATGAGCTGAGTTCAAGCAAGCCACCTTTCAGGACGTAGACGGTCCGGTTTGGATAGCGGTGTGTATGCATGCCGGATTCAGTCGCGGGCGGGTAGGTCAGACGTACAACCTGTACACGGTCATTATCTAACAGGATTTCTTTATGGTCAGATTCGGATGCCGAGTCGCTGAAAGTTGGCAATGACAGCATCAAAAGCAGAATTATATATCTCATGGTCTTTCCCTCTGGGCTGAAATTGCTTTTGATTGCGCTCATCATTTAATAAGCAGTTGAATTGAATTTAGATGAATCTTTCAATCAGTTCAATTTCTTCGCCATCAGGACCTGAGATAAAAAGAACTTTTCTGATTTTTGTACCATTATTATGTTTTACTTAAACTCGACCTCTCAATATCTTTACCTCTTTGGACTGTAAAAAACAGATGGAATTTTTTAATGATTGCGCTTCTATCGAAAAATGTGCGATTGTCTCCTGATTTTCAGACCGATACATATCGAAAGGAAAAAGTTCCAGGCAAGTCCCGTGACCAATATTGAGTTTGAAGTTGCCCTGTGCGCTGCCCAAATCTGTGTTGGCGGAAAAGCCGAGGATGTTCCGATAGAAGGCGATAGACTTAGTTTTAGTGTTTTGAGTCCTATTTATCACTCTTTATTGATGAAGGGAGATATTTCGCGCATTGTATCTTTCTTGATGTACCTGCGCTTTTTGTAACAGACGAAGTGTAAACTCGAACGTTTAAAATTAGGGTGCAATCTTCCACATGATTATCCTGGATGGTTGAAAAAGGAGTTATCCATGTTTCAACGTTGCTTGTTCCTGTTTTGTCTTTGGACTTGGTCTTGGTGTGCCATTGCGTCAGAAGAAGTGGTATTTCTGCATAGTGGGCATCAGCTCTCCGGGCAATATCAGTCGCCTTTGAATGGCCAGCATGCAAAGGCTGTACTGCTTTTTGTCCATGGTGATGGCGCGATGACTTATGACGCCGATGGGTATTATGCCATTTTCTGGCAACCTCTGAGGGAGAAGGGCTTTGCTATTTTTAGCTGGGATAAACCCGGTGTGGGGAAATCGACTGGACGCTGGCTGAATCAGTCAATGTCCGATCGTCAGTCCGAAGTTCGGGCTGCCGCAAAAGCTGTTCAAGATAAATATGGTTTTACATCAAAACAGACCGGATTGGTCGGTTTCAGTCAGGCGGGGTGGGTGCTCCCTGAACTGGCAAAACAGCCCTCTGGCTTTGGCTTCATGATCGGTATTGGTTTCGCATCTGACTGGATCGCTCAGGGAAGGTATTACGCCAGAACAAGACTGGCAATCACCGGAGCATCTTCGGAAGCGCTTAAGGCGGGTTTAGCTGATTACGACAAAGAGATTGCATTATTGCGCACTCAGCCTTCTTTTCTGCATTATCAGTCTGTTGTCGGGGAGGGGGATCTTTCGAAGGAACGGTATTCATTCGTGCTGCGTAATTTTCAATCGAACGCTGAGGCAGATTATCCGCGTATTGCTATTCCGACCCTGTTGCTTTGGGGAGATCAAGACCTCAATGTTGATGCCCGGTCAGAATATCGCTGGTGGCAAGTGCATCCGAACCCCTGGGTAACAACGCAGCTGATCAAAAATGCCAGTCATGGTTTACTCAAAGCGGACACCTTTCATTCGCAGCAGTTTGGCTTGTTGCAGTGGATCAAGCTGATGTGGATGGAACAGGACGCAATGGCACCTGGTGCTCTGCCAACGCTATTGACCTGGTTAAATAACGATATGATGTACAAAAGTCAGTAGGTGGCATTGCTGACGTTATCCCCGCGCGGAATATTTTGCAAATGAAGAATAAAGTCTTCAGGCTTCATATTGTCATCATTAAAAAAACGAAGAATTTCACTGGATGTCGCCTGTTGTACCAGTGGGCTGACCGCCATGGAATCAACAATACTTGGGATCAATTGGCCGGTTTGGGAAGCGGTAAGCATGTCTGCTTTTGCTTTCACAGAACAGCGGTTAAAGCCATCTAATGTAATATCTTTCCTTGCAGGAATGGACCCTTTCACTTTGTTGAAGGCTTTCAGGAAGGCAGGGGAAGACAATGTCTGACTGACAATCTTAGCTGTTTCCGGATGGGTTCGCGGGCTGTCAAATAGGGCAAAGCTGTCCATATTGTAAATAAAGCCCGTTTGTTTCGATGGGGTGGGGTAACATCCGATCGCGTCCGGAATACTCACTTTTCCGGCAAGCAGTTCGCCCAGCACCCAGTCCCCGGAAATCTGAAATGCCCGCTCACCTTCAATCAGCAATTGAGTACCTTCGTCCCAGCGCATGTGTGACATCCCGGGTTTGACGAGTTGGCTGATGGCTCTGAATCTCGCCAGAATGTCATAGGTTATCTGACTGTTAAGCGCTTCGGGGTCCATGTTGATAAAGGCACGCTGGTAATAATTGGCGCCGCCGTAGCCAAAGGCCAGATTTTCAAACAGCAATGCAATTTGCCATTGTTCTTTACCCAGAGCCAGCGGCTCAACACCTTGCTTCTTCAGGCGGGCGAAAACATCAATGAGTTCATCCCAGGTGGTGGGAATAGCCAGTCCGTATGTCCGCAGAACCTTGCGGTTAATCCACATCCAGTTCAGGCGATGGACTGTGATCGGTATGGCCACATAGTGCCCCTGATACTGATTGACATCCCGGGCAATAGGTAAGAGGTTTTCCTGCCAGTTGCCGTCTGCTGCAACCTTATCTAATTGATGGAGAAAACCCAGCGCCGCCCAGGATTGAATGGAAGGCCCCTCCAGCTGGACCAGATCTGGCGGCGTTCCTGCGATAGCACGTGCCTGCAGGATAGACATGGCTGTATCTCCACCGCCACCCGGGACGGGCAGATCCAAAATATGGACACCTGCATTATCCAGTGCTTCTCTGACCAGATTGAAGGCAGCAACTTCACCTTTGGCGGTCCACCAGTGCAAAAATTCGATTTCTTTCATCGATGACGTTGGTGATGAAGCTGGTTCTGAGGCAGAAACTGGCAGCGTCAATGCACAGATGCAGAAAAGAAGGAATCGTTTCATGTGTCTCTCGTCAATCGGATTAGCACGACCAGCCCCTGCGCAGGATGGTTTTGTAATGTCAGGTCACCACCGTGACTGCGTGCAATACTGCGTGATATCGTCAACCCCAGGCCGGAACCCAGCTCATCTTGCGGATTGACGCGAAAGTAAGGTTCGAATACTTTTTCTGACCATTTCTTATCGAGTCCCGGGCCATAGTCTCTGAACTGAATCTGGATGTCGTTTTCTGAACATTCCAGCTGAATGTCTACCTTTTTGCCATATTTCACTGCATTATCGACGATGTTGTATAAGCATCGCTTGATTGCCAGAGGCTTACCCAAAAAATGAATTGGCTCATTGGTAAACAAATGGACTCTGGGATCGTTGCGGTTGTAATAGCTGGCACACTGTTCGAGCATCTGAGTCATATCGATCCATTCTGGTTCCTCATGGATATCGGTGTCCCGGATACATTGCAACGCACCTTTCAGCATCAGGTCGAACTCATCAAGAATTTTTTCAAATCGTACTTTAGCCTGTTCATCATCCAGCATTTCTGTGCGCAGCTTCAGACAGGCCAGCGGTGTCTTGAGGTCGTGAGAAATGGCACCGAACAACATTTCCCGGTCACGAATATAAGCACGAACCCGCCGGTTCATTTTGTTAAAAGCACGGACGGCTGCCCGTGTCTCTTTACTGCCTTCTTCATGTACTTCTTCGACATAGAGCTGTCCACCCATCAGGGTTGCGGCTTTAGCCAGCCTGCGAATTGGCCGGATTTCCATTCGCAGCAGCCAGACCGTACAAAGGACCAACAGCAGTGAAGAGACACCCAGGAACATGAGCTGTTTCTGGTCGATAAACTGGGGCGACAGCGATGAAAAAGGGACAGGTAAGGTGGCTGCCAGATAAAACCATTCCTGCTCAGACATCCGGATTTGCATCACGACAATGGGTAAGTCCATGTCTCCAAGAGCCAGGCTGTAACTGGCCCAGATTTCCGGGAGAGCATCCAGTTTGATTCCGGAATTGAAGACCCTCAGGTCCTGACGCCGGCTTAAAGCGATATCGATTTGCTCTGCGTGGTTTATCTTTTGACCCAGTACATCATGCGCGGTTGAAAGCAGCAGTTCAGTCCGGTCATTTGCTGTCGGGAGGGTGACGGGTAATTTCCGCTGGTTAATCGAGATAAAAAAGCGCGTACCGCCCATTTCACGTATCTGGTTCAGGATCAGGTAGCGATAATTCACGGGCAGCACATGGAAATAGTTATAGGTGTCTGCGGCATTCGACATCAGACTTGTCATGGTTTTCTGCAGGTTTTCGGCTTCTTTTTTTGCACCGGACTGATACCAGATCAGTCCGGCGATCAGTTCCGCAATCACGATAACGATGAGCAGCGTTGCACCAATACGAAAAGTGATGGAAGAAAAAAGAGATGATAGAGAAGTCAGCTTCATGAGGAGAATCAATTACACCGTTATCACATCACTGGCCAGCATGTAGCCTTTGTTTCTGACGGTCAGAATCAAAGACCGGTCATCATCATGCAGATGTTTTCTCAGGCGGCTGATCTGGACGTCGATCCCCCGTTCAAACGGTTCGGCATCCCTTCCCCAGATACAGCGGGCAATATTGTCACGGCTGAGTAACTGATTCGGCTTTTCCAGCATCAGGCTGATCAGGTTGAAGTCAGCCCCGGAGAGCGGAGTGATTTCGCCCTCTTTGCTGATTAAACGACGTTTTATCAGGTCACAGGTCCAGCCGGAAAACTGTACCAGATGGTGCGATGCGGCTTCTCCGTGTGTGACCTGAGTCCGGCGCAGCAAGGCCTTGATTCGCGCCAGCAGTTCTCTCGGGCTGAATGTCTTGGTGATGTAATCATCAGCTCCGATTTCAAGACCGGCAATCCGATCCACTTCATCGGTCACAGCGGTCAGCATGATAATCGGCACATTGGAACGCTTCCGGATCTGACCGCAGAGGGTTAGCCCGTCATCTCCCGGCATCATAATATCGAGAATGATCAGATTCGGTTCGGCCTGATTGAAGTGTGCCCACATCTCTTCGCCATCGCAGGCAGTCAGTACATGAAACTCTGAGCGACCAAGGTATTCAGTGAGTGCATCCCTGAGTTCCTGATTATCGTCCACGACGAGAATCGTCTTCATTTCTCTGGTGTTCTTCATACCTGACCGCGTTGCTTATTCCATTTGTGTATCTGATACATCATTTCAACATGGAAAACCACAGCTATAGCTCAAAACTCATACGTACCTCAACTTGGCTATGTAACAGGCTACTTACAAACTCATAGGCTTTTGTAACCTTCAGTCCGCTTGTTTTCATTAAGTTAGTTATGTACCTCTACGAAAATATCAAGAAGGACATAAAAAAATGATAAACAGTACTTTTGGACTCTTACAACGGATTGGCAGATCTCTGATGCTGCCAGTTGCCGTGCTTCCGGTCGCGGGATTATTGCTTGGGATTGGGTCAGCCAATTTTGCCTGGTTGCCGGAGTTGGTCTCAAACATTATGGCTATGTCTGGTGACGCGGTATTCAGTAATCTGGCACTGATTTTTGCTATCGGTGTCGCACTGGGATTATCAGATAATGACGGCGCTGCAGGGCTTGCTGCAACGGTCGGTTTTGCCATTATGACAGCCACCATGGGAGTCATGGCAAAATTGCACGGCATTGAACCTGCAACAATCATCGGGATTCCGAGCCTGAATACCGGGGTATTCGGCGGGATCATGATCGGTGCTGTGGCCGCTTATCTCTTTAATCGCTTCCACAATATCAAGTTACCCGAGTATCTGGGCTTCTTTGCCGGTAAACGTTTTGTTCCAATTATCACCGGTATCAGCGCTATTTTCCTCGGGATTTTACTGAGTTATGTGTGGCCGCCAATCGGCAGCGCAATTGACAGCTTCTCGCACTGGGCGGCATACCAGAGTCCGACAACCGCGTTCGGGATTTATGGTCTGGTTGAACGTTCCCTGATCCCGTTTGGTCTGCACCATATCTGGAACGTTCCTTTCTTCTTTGAAGTGGGAGAGTATGTTGATCCGGCGACGGGTAAACTTATTAAAGGTGAAATTCAGCGATATCTGGCAGGTGACCCGACAGCGGGAAATCTGGCGGGTGGTTATCTGTACTCTATGTGGGCGCTGCCTGCTGTTGGTCTGGCAATCTATCATTCAGCCCGTCCTGAAAAGCGTGCCCTGATTGGCGGGATTATGGCTTCTGCAGCGCTGACTTCCTGGTTGACAGGGATCACGGAGCCGATGGAGTTTTCCTTTCTGTTCGCCGCGCCGGTTTTATATGTGATTCACTGTATCCTGACGGGGCTGGGGTTTGCATTGGTGACCGCGCTGGATATTCATCATAGTGTGACTTTTGCACATGGTGCGATCGACTTCCTGCTTTATTTCCCACTGTCGCAAAACGCCTGGTTGTTTATTGTGATTGGTCCTTTGTGGGCACTGATGTACTACACCATTTTCCGCGTACTGATAGCCAAACTCAATTTGATGACACCGGGACGTGAAAGTGAAGCTGATGAAGTCAGCAGCTTGTCTGAAATTGGCACTGAGCTTGCGCAGAATCTGATTCAGGCACTGGGCAGCAAAGAGAATATCAAGAATGTCGATGCCTGCATTACACGTCTGCGTGTGACGTTGCTGGATATCAAACAGGCTGATATTCCCAAAATTAAACAGTTGGGTGCCCGTGAAGTACTGGTGGTCGGAGATAATCTGCAGGCTATTTTCGGGACGCAATCAGACAATATTAAGACCGAAATGAAGGCGGTTCTCGTCGCTTCAAATTAATCCGGGACCGGGCGGTGAGAACCGTCCGGTTTCATTTGTGTTTATTGAAGAAAAGGAATGACTCATGCATTTTTCGAAGCGTTCAATGATGGCGGGCATTTTGGCTGCGGCTGTGTTTTCTCCGTCGTTGGTACAGGCTGCACCATTGGATGTGAATCAGGAAAAACTCTATTTTCTGAGTCCGCACCCGGACGATATTCTGCTGACCTTCGGCGGTCTGATCAATAAATTATCCAAAGAAGGAACACTGGATCAAAAAAACAATGTCACTGAAGTATTTTTCTCTCTGTCAAATTACACAACGAACCATCTGAATGAGCTGACCAATAAACGTGTATTTGATGTTTCAACGATGCGGAACAGTGAAGATTTCGGGGCCCACATAAAAATGTTCGGACAGTGGGATAACTTTCGGTACAAAACGGCTGGCTTCTATGATGCGCCATTGCGGAAATATGAAGGCTCTGTCACGGCTGGTGGGGGGCCGGCAGGAACATTTGCGGACTTCCGTCAGGATGAGATTGCCGTTTATGAGCGCATTGCCGCTGATGTCACACCAGTATTGAAGCAAGAGAACTGTGCCGCATTTGTTCTTTTGGCAAACGGCAGTCATATTGATCACTTCATTGTGCGTGAAGCCGTGATGAAAGCCGCGCATGATTTGGGGAATGAAGCAAAATGTCAGATCTATTTCGGTGAAGATCAGCCATACACGGGAGCGAATCCGGAAAATGCAATGGATGAAGTGAATAGTATCCAGGCCCGGCTGCCGGCGAATGCTCTGACCTCCATGACTTTCTGGATAGATAAACAGCATAAGATCGAGATGTTTAAGGAATATTATCTGAGTCAGTACGACACAGGCTATATCCCGCCACTCGAAAGCACAGATTATGAAACCATTTATAAATGGGATAAATCGACATACAGTGCACTACAGCCCCATGCGAAGTGTCAGGCTGCATTCTGTAATTTGCAGTAGCGGATCTGTTCATTTCCCCCGAACACATTCGTTTTCTCTGCGAACCGGGAAGTAAGATACTTCCCGGTTGATTCATTGTCCAGATTAATAAGGAGCCAGATCGATTCGTTCATCGTCAACCTGACTAGGCGTAAGCACGACAGGAATGGCTTTCGAAATCGGGGTATCACTCAAGTCGCCTTTACTGTCCAGTGCCACCAGCGGGTTAGTTTCCGGGAAATATGCGGCGATATTGCCAGCCGGGATGTCATAGCTGATAAGTTTGAACCCTTCGACCTGACGCTGGATGCCATCGGCAGACAACGAAGTCACGTCGACTCTGTCCCCCGGTTTTAAGCCTATTGCCTCGATGTCTGATGCATTCATCATCAGGATCTTACGTTCGCCTGAAATCCCGCGATACCTGTCTTCAAAACCATAAATTGTCGTGTTGTACTGGTCGTGAGAGCGAACGGTCTGAAGAACGAAAACCGGATCATCGCTGAGTTGACGTAAATTGGCCGGGAGCAGGTGGTCGGGGAGCGGATGCGTTCTGAACTCCGCTTTTTGGGAATCCGTGTGCCAGATTCGCTCTGCAGCACTGTTACCCAGATAAAAACCGCCGGGCTGTTTCAGTTTGAGGTTCATCTCACTGAATCCGGGAATGACGTCGGCAATCAGATCACGTATCCGGTCGTAGTCTTCGATCAGCCAGTCCCAGTCGACCGGGTGATTCCCCAGTGTGGCTTTGGCGATACCGGCAATGATTGCAGGCTCAGAGCGCATTTCAGCGATGTCACTTTCAACGACACCACCGGAGGCATGCACCATGCTGAAAGAATCTTCAACCGTGACCGATTGCGGCCTGTTTTCCTGAAGGTCAATATCCGTTCGGCCCAGGCAGGGCAGGATCAGACTGTCTTGACCGGTGATCAGGTGGGTACGGTTGAGTTTGGTGGCAATATTCACCGTGAGCGCGCAACTTGCCAGTGCCTGCTGGGTGAGACGGGTGTCTGGTGTCGCTGAAGCAAAGTTGCCTCCTAATCCGATAAAGACTTTACTTTCTCCGGCCAGCATTGCCTTGATGGCATGAACAGTATTGTGACCCTGTTCTGATGGGGGAGTGAAGCCGAACCGTTTTTCAAGCGCCTGGGTGAATGCCGGTGCCGGTTTTTCATGGATGCCCATGGTCCGGTCACCCTGTACGTTGCTGTGGCCGCGGACCGGGCAAAGTCCGGCCCCCGGTTTGCCTAACTGACCAAAGAGTAATTGCAGGTTGGTGATTTCCTGAATGGTTCTGACAGAGTGCTTGTGTTGTGTAATGCCCATCGCCCAGGTGATGATCACGCGTTGAGAGTGGCGATATAGTGTTGCAGCGTATTCAAGATCCTGTTGGTTCAGTCCCGCCTGTTCCGTAATGATAGACCAGTCTGTTGCTTCCACTTCGCTCAGGTAGCTGTCTAATCCTGTCGTATGCGCCCGGATAAAATCATGATCGAAAATAGAATCTTTTCCTGCAGCGGTCTCGGTTTTATCCATGGCAATGAGGGCTTTGACCATGCCCCTGACCACCGCCATGTCACCGCCCAGTTTTGGCGTAAAATAGTGACTGCTGATGGCGGTTGCGCCACCGGTCAGCATTTCAGCAGGAGATTGCGGGTTTGTGAATCGCTCAAGACCGCGCTCTTTGAGGGTATTGAAGGTCACAATTGCGGCGCCGCGTCGAGAGGCCTTACGCAGAGTATCCAGCATTCGGGGATGATTTGTGCCGGGATTCTGCCCAAAGACAAAGATAGCGTCAGCTTTATCAAAGTCTTCGATTTTTACTGTACCTTTGCCGATGCCGATACTTTGTTTCAGTGCGACGCCACTGGCTTCATGGCACATGTTTGAACAGTCCGGAAAGTTATTGGTGCCATAGGCCCGGACAAAAAGCTGGTAGAGAAATGCCGCTTCGTTGCTGGCTCGTCCTGAGGTGTAGAATTCGGCCTGATTTGGGTTATCCAGCGCATGTAAATGACTTGCGATTAGGGCGAAAGCTTCATCCCAACGGATCGCTTCATAGTGATCTGTCTTGGGGTTGTATCGTACGGGGTGGCTCAGGCGGCCCTGATATTCCAGAAAGTAATCGCTCTGTTGCTGCAACCAGCCGACCGGATACTGGGCAAAAAACTCCGGGGTGACCCGACGACTGGTTGCTTCCCAGTTCACGGCTTTGGCACCGTTTTCGCAGAATCTGAATCGTCCCTGTTCTTCGGTTTCCCCCCAGGCACAGCCCGGGCAGTCAAACCCATGTTCTTGGTTCGTTTTCAGTAAGTTGCGGATATTTTGGGTGATGTTCTCACTTTTCACCAGATGACGGGTTGTACTGGCAAGTGCCCCCCATCCACCGGCGGAGCTTTTGTATTTTTTTACGGTCATGGTGATTCATCATCCTTGTGTGTATCAGGCGTGTGTCTGGCAAGACGTTGATTGCCGGGATCGAGAAAAAACTTTGGCTTCCTGACGGCTGCAGACGCCGGTCAGGGGAAAGACAATCGGATTAGTGTGCAGTTATCCCCTGCAGGATGCCAGTTTTCTGTGCGCGCTTGCTGGTTTTTCAGGCGGCATGGTTTTACACGGCTCTCTATAGTATTACGGCAGGCGTGATAAAAATGTAATATTCCCCACAAAAAATGTGAGATTAGTAGCGCTGCGCACTTGCAAATTCAGTGGATGCAGGCGGGTAATTCATGTCTCAGTGTTCATCTGGCTGTTACGCGGGCGTTACACTGAACCTCAAGCGTTTTCAGCCTGAGTCTGGTATCTTACGGGTTTCACGATATTGATTAGAAAGGCTGGCCTTTGCCGAAAAGAAAGGGCTGGCAGAGAGGAAAAGCAGAATGATTGCGAACAAGCTGGTCCTGGTCGTTGATGATGATCAGGAGATTCGCGAGCTGTTGGACGAATATCTGACCAAGCAGGGTTTTCAGGTGGTCACTGCGGAAGATGGGATTGCCATGAAACGGGAAATGACCATCAGCGAGCCGGATCTGATTCTGCTGGATATTATGTTGCCGGGTGAGGATGGTTTTTCACTGTGCCAGCATGTCCGTAAAACCTCTGACGTACCCATTATTATGCTGACGGCAGTGTCTGATGAAATGGATCAGATTGTGGGCCTGGAACTGGGAGCGGATGACTATATCGCGAAGCCCTTCAGCCCGAGGCAGCTCATGGCGAGAATTAAAGCGCTGATGCGCCGGGTGAAACCGTCAGAGACCCAGCAGGAACCCAGTCAGCCATTACCGAAAGCTTTTCTCTTTGATCACTGGCGGCTTGAGACAGCTTCCCAAACTCTGGAAGACATCAATACCCAGCGCCGTTATGAGATGACCAACAGTGACTATGCTGTGTTGTTACTGTTCCTGAGTCGTCCGAACGAAGTGCTGGATCGCGATACCATCTTTTATGCCACCCGTGGGCGGGATGCGCAGCCATCAGAACGTGCGGTGGATGTGCAGCTCAGTCGTTTGCGACAGCGTCTTGGTGATAAAGGACGTCAGCAGCGTCTGATCAAAACGGTTCGCGGGAATGGGTATCTGTTTAACGCAGAAGTCAGCTACGAATCGAAGGACTGACCGGCTCGCGGGTGTTGAGGGATGATGAACTGGAAAAAATGGTGGCCAACGTCTTTGATGGCCCGAACACTGTGGTTTACGTTACTTGCTGTGTTTTTGGCGCAGATGATTGCGACTTTAATCTGGTACGGTCAATCGAAACGGCGCGATTTGGAAGGGCTTGAGTCTGCCGCGTCCAGTATGGCAACGATGTTTGCTTCGACGGTGACATTTTTTGAATCACTGCCTTTACAGTATCGTCATATCGTTCTGGATCAGATCCGGAATATGGGCGGTACCCGCTTTTTTGTTTCGTTTAATGAGGAAGAAATCCGCATTGATCCGATTCCCGCCTCCAGTATGAAACACACCGCGGTGAAAGCGATCCGGGAAGTGCTGCACGATAAACTTCCCCGGCTGGATGTGATCCGGGTGGAGTTCTCCCGTCCGGAAACGCTCCATGTGCTGAAGAACGATATTCTGCTGAGTGATTTGCCCCGATCCTGGGCGCATTACACGTTAAGTCTGGAGCCGCTCAATCCGCCGATCCTCGTGGTTCAGCTGGAACTGGCCCAGGGAGAATGGTTGTATATCGCAGCATTGCTGCCGCCGCCTTATACCTCACTCGAAGATGAAATCATCACTAAGCAGCAGGTGCTCTTTTTACTCTTTATCACCGCATTGTTGCTGTTTTTTACCTATACCATGGTGCGTCGACAGACCAAGCCGCTCAAGCGACTCGCGGATGCGGCGAATGCCCTCAGTATGGACATCTACCAGCCGGAACTGAAAGAGGAAGGTGCAAGTGAGCTGGTGACTGCAACACGTGCATTTAACCGGATGCAGCAACGGCTGCGGCGGTATATTGATGACCGTGAACACCTGTTTTCGGCTATTTCGCACGATCTGAAAACCCCGATTACTCGGTTAAGGTTAAGAGCTGAGCTGCTGGATGACGATGCCAAAATTGATAAGTTCAACAAAGATCTTGATGAACTGGAAATGATGGTGAAAGGCGCGCTGCAGACCGTCAGAGATACGGATTTACATGAAAACCTGATTCAGGTGGATGTATCTGAGCTGATGCGCAGTATCGCGGAAAGTCACAACGGGCAGCAGATACAGGTCCATCTGCCGGACGAGCACATTTCACCAGTCATCGGGAAGCCGCTGGCACTCAAACGTTGTCTGAGTAACCTGATTGAGAATGGTGTGAAATACGGCCGGGAAGTCTGGGTAGATGTGGAAGACAGTGAGGAATCACTGGTGATCCGTCTCTGGGATAAGGGGCCGGGAATTCCGGAGGAAAAGATGGATGCAGTGTTTGAGCCTTATGTCCGTCTGGCAAAAGATGATGAAGGTCACGGCCTGGGTATGGGGATTGCCCGCAATATCTTACATGCACATGGTGGCGATATGACGATTCGGAACCTGAAGCAGGGCGGGCTGGAAGTCACGCTGACTTTGCCTCGCTTCATCGTTTGATACCATGTTACAGGCCGGTTTTGATTGCGTGTTGATGCTCTGATTTGGAATTGAAAACAGATGATTAGAAAATGCTCCGCTGGCACAGTTCGCCGATTGACTTTGTCCTTAGCCGTAGCTCTGATGCCTTTTGTTTCACCCGCTGCGCTGAGTGCGGAACCGGATTCTGCGGGGGGAGAAGTGGAGGTGCTGCACTGGTGGACCGCAAAAGGTGAGATGAATGCCGCGGATGTGCTTCAGAACAGTCTGGAGCAGCAGGGCATTGGCTGGAAAAACTTTGCGATTGCCGGCGGTGGTGGTGAAAGCGCGATGACGGTTCTGAAAAGTCGCGCGGTTTCCGGGAATCCGCCTTCAGCAGCACAGCTGAAAGGGGATGATCTGCAAGAATGGGGCATGCTGGGTTTTCTGACGAATCTGGATAAAGTCGCTCAAGCAGAACACTGGGACCAGCTGTTGCCTCCGGTCATCAGCCAAATCATGAAATATCAGGGACATTATGTTGCTGTGCCGGTCAATATTCATCGGGTGAACTGGCTTTGGGTGAACCCGGCTCTGATGAAACAGGCGGGTGCAACGGTGCCGGATTCACTGGATGCGTTTTTTGATGCGGCGGAAAAACTGAAAGCAGCTGGAATTGTGCCTGTTGCTCTCGGAAGTGACCCCTGGCAGGAAGTGACTTTGTTCGAATCGATTGCTTTGGCCGTTCTTGGTCCGGCTGATTACCGGCGTGCGTTTGTCGATCTGGAGATGTCTCAGCTGGACAGCAAAAAAATGGTGGAAGTTTTCCGTCAGTTTAACGCGATGCGTCAGTATATTGATGTGAAAACCAAGGCAATGGAGTGGAGTGATGCCAGCGCGATGGTCGTCCATGGCGAGGCTGCGATGCAGTTTATGGGAGACTGGGCCAAAGGGGAACTCACCGCCATGGGGAAAGTTCCGGGCGAACATATTCTGTGTATTCCCGCGCCTGGCACACAAGGTTATTTCACTTACAATATCGACAGTTTCGCATTCTTTAAAAATAATGCTGCCAGACAATTGAAAGCACAGGAAATGATGGCGCATACCATTCTGACGCCTGATTTTCAGCGTCAGTTTAATCTGGCGAAAGGCTCGATTCCGGTTCGCAGCGATGTCTCGCTGGAAGGGTTTGATCAGTGTTCACGTGCATCTGCTGAGGCTTTCAGTGCAAGTGAAGCTCAGAACACGCTGGTTCCCAGTCTGTCTCAGGGGCTGGCAAATACCAGTTATGTGCAGGCGGCTATTTTTGATGTCGTCACCAATTTCTTCCACAGTAAAAATGCAGATCCGGAGCAGGCCGCGCACCGTTTGGCCAGAGCTGTAAAATCTGCCCGCTAATCAATGTGATTCAGGTATGAGTTAAGCCTGACAGATTGCGCTAGGCTTAGGACAAAAGAAAATGAGGGAGGAACCAAGAGTATGAAGCTGCTTTATATCGTCCGTCATGCAAAATCGTCCTGGGATGATCCGGATCTGGATGATCACGATCGCCCGCTCAACCAGCGTGGTCTGGATAATGCGGCAGATATGGCAAAACGTTTTGCGGCCTGGCAGGCATTACCTCAGCGAATCTTGTCCAGCACGGCAGAACGGGCTTTTCAGACTGCGCAGTATTTCGAACAGGCGTTGCATCCTCATCCGACTGAACTGGCTACAACAGTGGGACTGTATACGGACAATGCTCATGAAGTTGTTGAGATAATTCAGTCGGTTTCCGATGAAGTCGAACGTCTGATGGTTGTCTGCCACAACCCGGCAATTAATGATCTGGTGGCTCGTCTGGGGCTGAAAACAGAGAATGTTCCGACTTGCGGCGTAATTGTCTTTGCTGTTCATACCCGGGAATGGAAACAATTCGGGCCGGATAACTCTCAGCTTCTCTTTTTTGACTATCCAAAGCGTTTGTCATAATTCAATCAGGCCGCATTTGCGGCCTGATGTTTTTAGGATGCATCTTCCGGGTCAGCCTGTTTCAGACATTTTGCGGATCGCATTGACGACATCACTGATGCCGGCTTCAATGTTGTGGATGGCTGCGCTGGCTTCTTTGACTTTTTCCATGCTGCTGTGGGCATGGGTAATAATCTCAGACATTGAAGAGACCGCTCGCGTGGTTAACTGACTGTTTTGTTTCACAACATGATCGATTTTTTCTGTGGATTCGTTGGTCCGGAATGCAAGCTGACGAACTTCGTCTGCAACCACGGCGAAACCTCGGCCCTGATCGCCGGCCCGTGCAGCTTCGATGGCCGCATTTAAAGCCAGTAAATTTGTTTGATCTGCAATCCCGGAGATCGTGTCGACCATGCTGGTAATCGTTTTCGATTGCTCTTCCAGCTGGGTCATGACGCCTGAAGTGATGTTCAGGGCCTCGACCATCTGAGTCATCTGCTGAATCGCCATATTGCCTGCACTGCTTCCCTCTGCAGATAATTGGCTGGTATTGACCGACAATTCGTAAGCCAGCTGGCTGTTTTCCTGACCAATCAGGACACTCTGAGTGATGTCGGTTGCAAATTTGATGATTTTATAGAGTACCCCGTTGGCATCGAATATCGGATTGTAAGTGGCTTCAAGCCACAAGGTGTCCCCGGCTTTGTTGATCCGTTCGAACTTCCCGCCCAGATATTGCCCATGGACGAGCTGATCCCAAAAATTCTGATACTCACGGGATTTCGCATACTCAGGGGCAACAAAAATCCGGTGATGTTTGCCCTGAATTTCTGTCAGCGTGTAACCCACGGTCGACAGAAAATTATCATTGGCATTCAGAATATGGCCGTTCAGGTCGAATTCAATAATTGCCATCGAACGTGAGACAGCCTGCATCTGACTGGCAAGATCATGATGCTCGGCAACCCGTTCAGAAATATCAGATGCAATTTTAATGACTTTGTAAACGGAGCCGTCCGGATCAAATACAGGGCAATAACTGGCTTCCAGCCAGATTTCTTTTCCGCTTTTAGTTAATCTTTTAAATAAGCCGTTTGATTGCTGACCTTGCGCCAGCTGTTTCCAGAAAACCTGATATGCCTGACTTTGACGGGTTTCTTCAGTGCAGAACATGCGATGGTGTTTGCCTTGAATCTCGCTCAGGTTGTATCCCATGGCACGAAGGAAAGGCGGGTTGGCGGAGATGATTTCTCCCGTGGGTGTAAACTCAATGAACGCAAAAGCATTTTTAATCGCATTGAGTAAATGTTTTGCTTCGTTGTTTTCCCGTTGTACAAATTCATCATTTGTCAGTGATACAACATTTTTTCTGGATACCCCGAACCCGAACATGTCTCATTCCTTTATGACATATACCCACTCACGACTATAGAACACCAAAATTTATTTAAAAGTGTAAATGTGCTCGAAATTTCAAGTCTTTCAGGTAGATCACGTCTCTGAGTCAGAATAGCAGGATTGATTGCTATAACTGTTCCCTGGAGATTTTTATATTTTCTGTTTGAACTATCAGTGCCGGATACCTGTAAAAAATCTTGTACAAAGTCGAGATAAGAACATTTTTATCAATAAAAATATGCTTGTTGTTGCAACTAAAATTCGTTGTTAGTATCGCCGCGAATTAAAATAATATATGAAACGTGGTTATCTCAATGCAATTATCAGCCCAAGATCAAAAGATGCTTCAAGACTTTTTTCATACCTGTAAATCAAATCAATTTAATGTTATCGGCTATCCGGTTTCGGCAGACTTTAACTATCAGGAACTTGATAAATTCTGGCAGTTTTCATTTAATAATTGCGGTGACTGGGCCGTCGAATCAATTTACAGCCTCAATACTTTCCGTTTTGAAAAAGAAGTGATGCGCTATTTCGCAGAGAAATTCAGCATTCCTTTTGAAACATCCTGGGGATATGTGACTAATGGTGGCACCGAAGGAAATATGTATGGTTGCTATCTGGCCCGTGAAATCTTCCCGGATGGTATTCTGTATTTTTCGGAAAATACGCATTACTCCGTCGCTAAGATAGTGAAATTGCTCAGAATTGAACATCGTGTGGTCAGAAGTCTGCCGAATGGTGAAATCGATTATGAAGATCTCCAGAGACAGATTGCACTGAATGAAACTGAGCATCCGATTATATTCACAAATGTCGGCACAACGTTGCATGGTGCGACAGACAATCTGGATAAAATAAAAGCGATATTAAAACATGCAGGCATTCAGCGAGAAGATTACTACCTTCATGTTGATGCTGCATTTCACGGCATGATTCTTCCTTTTGTTGACGCACCGCAACCTTATTCATTTGCAGACGATATCGATTCTATTTCTGTCTCAGGTCATAAAATGATTGGTGCGCCGATACCCTGTGGCGTGGTGTTAACCAAGAAAGAATATGTAGAAAACATTAGTGTTGCCGTTGATTATATTGTTGCGAATGATAAGACAATCACAGGTTCAAGAAATGGTATAACACCACTGATGCTGTGGTATGCCATTAAGAGCAGCACCGAGCAGGAAAAAGAACTCCGGGTGAAGCGCTGTTTGCGTCTGGCTGAATATGCGACTGAGAAGATGAACGAGAAAGGCGTACCAGCCTGGAGGAACCCGAACTCAGTGATTGTTGTCTTTCCGACACCTTCTGAGGCGGTTTGGCGAAAATATGGTCTGGCGAATTCAGCGGAGTATGCTCACATCATTATCACAGGGCATATGATTGATAACATTCAATTTCTGGATCAGCTGATTGAAGATGTGGCACTGGATTTGAAGGAAGATGAAACCATGACGGTTGCCTAGTGTCGTTGTTGAGCTGCGAGAGGTAAGTGGCATGATGAGCCACTTCCTCTTCAGTTCATTCGGATTTGCCGGAGGACTGGAGTTTTTCCGGCATCAGCTTTTAAAAAATAGATGATCAGGACTGCACTTAAAAATAATATTCTAACGCCAGCTCAATGAAGTCATCTTTGCGCGCAAAATACAAAGGGCTGTCCAGTTTGTCAGCATTAAACCACCATGCATTCGCGCGCCATTTCCAGTTGTTATTGATGCGGGCAGAAGCTTCAACACGTCCGGTTGATTCCTGACGATGATCCAAATCCTGACTGATCCCTATCAGAACCTCTGTACCGTCGATATCATTCAGGGCAAACCGGGTTCCGAGGAATAAATCGTTCTGATTCAGGCTTTCTGAACGAGAGTCGTACTGGTATTCAGCAATCAGGCCGATATCCCAGTAAGTCTCAAATGCCCCAACGATGGTGTATTCAAAACCAGTCACTGCCGCAGAATGGTTTTCCAGACTGTCACGGTATAAGGCTTCAAGCTTGAGCAACCAGGTGCCGAAAATGCCCTGAATATCGACACTGGTTTGCTCCATTTGTGCGTAATAGGGCGTCAGGCTGGTCGAACCGGGCAGGAAATAAGGCTCCCGGTTGGTGCCTTTGAAATAGCTGGCACCTATATCCCAATCACCGAAGTAATGGCTGTAACGAAGTGATCCGTCAATGTGCTCCTGGCCCGCGGATGATTCATAACGGGCATCGTCATTAACCGGAAGTGGCGGTCGTAGTCGGCCATCTCTGCCAGCAAATGTCCGTTCCCGGAAGTAGGGCAGGACAAAGCCAGTCACGGTTCCCCAGTCTTTCACAGCGGTCAGGCTGAGCATCGGCTGACCTAGTTTTTGTTCACCGTCTACGGACTCAACGTTATCTGTCTGATTAATGACATCCACCAGATGGATGGACTCCGTTACCCCCCAGAAGACTTTTCCCACACCGATGCGTAGTTCGTAGTCATCAATTAACTGCAGGTACATGAATTCACGTAAGTCGGCATGGGTTCGCTCATTATCCAGGCTGTCGAGCCGCAGGAATGGCTGAATCGTGAGCCGGGCATCGCCGTCCTGCCATTCGGTGTACCATTCTGGTTCGATGACCAGTGAGCTCTGGCTTTTGTCCTGTCCTTCAAGTCCGTCATGGAGAAACTGGCGTTGTTCAAGGTTGATCTGGCCGCTGAAACCGGCTGCCTCAACAGAGGCAGCCAGAAACAGGGGCAATACAGCAAATCGGAATGTCATGATTGCTCCTGTTCTTGGATTTATTTCGCGCGCTTGAGGCTGGCTTTATTAAAGTCGCCTTCATCAAGCCCATTGTTAAAAGTCAGCTCATGAGTGGTCAGCACCGTTGTTTTTCCTGTCTGATGATTGGTCATCGTCATTTTATGCGCACGCCAGTACTTGTTCAGATACTGCGTGTATTCTTCAAAATTCAGCGTTTTCAGCAGGCTGTCTTTCCGATCGTAAAACTCAACTTTCAGCGGACGATATTGGTCTTGATCAATCCAGACCAGTTGCTTGGTATAACCGGAATATTCATCGGTCGGAATCTGCTGAACTTTGAATACGGACTGGCCATAGAGGGTTTCATTGCCCAGATAAGTAAAATCATATTTCTCAAGCTCGAACGAACTTAAGTCTTCGTAGGCAAATTCACTGCCCATAAACGGACCGGACTTGTTGCGGGAGGCAATGCGTTTGACACGCTTCAGGGCAGGAAGGTAAAGCCACTGATCATCCGGCTTTGTGGTATGGGCAAAATTGAGAAAGGCGGTGCCCTGAACATCACGCGGCTGATCGAAAATCGTCAGTCCTTTATCACCATCATCGGCGACTTCCAGGGTTTTGATGCGCATTTTACGGGTGCTGCTTTCACCCTGAGCATTGGACAACAGCATGGTCATGTCGGCAATACTGTCGCCCCAGCCAGTATCCCGTGCTTTACGTTCTTTTGCGATGTCGAGTCCCTGTTCGTTACCGGCATGGCAAACGGCCGGTATCACCGCTAAACCAAGGGCAACAATCATGCCGATTGGAGCCAGCCATTGGGTGATTCGCGCAGTTTGATTGGTCATCACGTTCTCCTTCGTCTCGAATCAATTTTTATTGGGTAATTGGATGATTTGTATTTGTTAACTTGTTGTCGGGTGAGGCAGTTTCGGCATCACCTTGCGATACGGGTTTGCGGTCAAACAGCATGAGCATGGTTGGCAGCATCAGGAAGTCCACAACAAGCGCAATAAAGATGATCAATGCGCTCAGCTGACCGAGGTCGCTGTTCAGACGGAAACTTGAACTGGCGAGCACCATGAAACCAGCCACCAGAACGACAGTCGTAATCCATAAAGCGCGGCCCACCGTATTGAAAGCGTAACGGACGGCTTCTTCTGCATTTCGGCCTTCTTTCCGGGCAATCTGGTACTTGCTGAGGAAATGTACGGCGTCGTCAACGACAATACCCAGCGTCATAGTGACCACCACAGACAGACCCAGATTGATTTCTCCGGACCACAACGACCAGATGCCGAAGCCAATCGCAGCAGGGGCAATGTTCGGGATCAGGCTGATCACGCCCAGTCGCAATGAACGGAGCGCAAAAATCATCAGCGCAGAAATCAGGACCAGGGTGACCGGGAGTGTCCCGAGCATACTGGCCATGTTGGTCTCACCAATGTGAGCGAACATCAGGTTCGGACTTGAAGCGGTGACCCGATAACCCGGCGCATTGCCGGCAAACCAGTCATAAATTCTGGCTTCCATCGCAACCAGTTCTTTACTGCCGATATTCTTGGTCGTCAGGGTCAGCTTGACGGAAGACTTGTCGACATTCAGCTGGTTGTTCAGGTCAAGTCCGTACGGCAGTGACATTTCATACAGCAGCAGATATTGGGCAGCCAGTGCTCTGTCTTCAGGCAGTCGGTACCAGTGACTGTCATCTCCGTGCATGTTCTTGTTGAGGCGCTTGAAGACATCACTCAGACTGGCAACATGATCGGTCTCCGGTTGGATGCGTAACCAGTCAGTAAAATCACGCAGAATTTTCAGAAATGAAGGATCGGCAATCCCCTGTGGTTGTCCGGAGTGAATTGCAATGCTGACGGAAGTCATCCCGCTGATGTTGTCTGCCATGAAGTCGGCAGCCTGACGGAATTCACTGTTGGTGCCAAAGTATTTCACTGGCTCGTCATTCACGACATTGCGGGGCAAAAGCAGCGATGAGCCGGCGAGGACGACGATCGACAGCGGCAGAATGATTTTACGGCGCTGAACAACCAGGTTTCCAAGTTTATCGGTCCAGCCGGACTGACCTTCAGGCTGGATCGCCGGTGCTCGCATTGGCAGAATCGTCAGTAAAGCAGGCAGCAGGCTGACGGAAAGGAAGCAGGCGATCATAATGCCCAGTGCTGACAGATTGCCCAAGTCACGCAGAATCGGCGAATCTGAAGCATTCATCATCAGAAAACCGATCGCGGTCGTCGCTGAAGTGATGAGAACCGGTATGGCGTTCAGCGTGATGCTGTAGTGAATCGCATCTTGTTTCCCCATGCCGCGCTGCATGCCCTGACGCATGGTTGCGATCACATGAACACAGTCGGCGACAGCCAGGGTGAGCACTAACGTCGGGACATTGACGGTGGCGGTACTGAGGAACATTCCCGCCCAGCCCGAGATACCGATGGTTGCGGTCACTGAGCCGATAATCACAATCAGTGTGGCCAGCACGGCAGTGAATGTTCGCAACATCAGGGTCAGGAAAACGAGGACGATCAGGACCATCGCAGGTACCAGTGTACTGCTGTCTTGTTGGGCCATGTCCATGAACGTCCGGTTCATGGCAACAATGCCAGCCTGGTAGAAATCGACATCCGGGTATTCGGCGCGATATTTATCCAGCAATGCCTGAGAGAAATTGGTGACTTTGGTAATTTCTGCCGTTTCGTCAACTTTTGGCATTTGCAAAGTCACATTTACGACTGCAACATCTCCTTTGGCGGAGATCAGTGCATCCCGCAGAAGAGGCTCTTGCAAGGCGATTGTTTTCACTTTATTCACCCGAGCCTGATCCAATGGATAGTCTTCGAGGAGCAGATCTTCTACCAGCAGGTCATCTTCAACGGCTTCTGTATGCTGGAAATTGGCCAGCGAATCTACGCGGCTTGAAAAAGGGATCTGCCAGCTGTCGTTTGTCAGATTTCTCAGCAGAATCAGGGTTTCCGGGGTAAAGATATGCCTGTCTCGCGGGGCTATGACAAAGCTGATATTGTCTGTTTTACTGAAGGTGTCCTGAATGGTATTGAATGCTTGTAGCTGAGGGTTATCACCATCAAAAAAGATGCTGTAATCACCACGGAAGTAAAGGTTTTTGGCCCCGATCGTTGCTGCAATCAGCAGGGCAATCACGGCCATCGTAACGAGGTAAGCTCGCTTGACTGGCAGTCTGGATATACTGTCTTTCATCACACGCTCCATAAGTGACGTTTCGTCAAAAGTTGGTGTTTAAAAACCAGTTCGAAAACTGGCTGACATCCTAATTCGCTCACAGACATTAAAAACTGTGTTTTATGTCAGGAACGTTTCACCCCAATTGATATGCATCTCAGGGAGTAAACTCTTTTTATGACTAATCGTCAACTATGGTGTGAAATTAACCCGCGTGATGCGGGTTAAACGGGTAACTCAACGACCAAGTTGTGACAGAAGTGAGATCTCATCAGCAAAAAAGGTCTGCTCAATGTGTTTCCACAATCGTTTGTAGTCCTTTTCACTGGATAAAGGTTTCCAGTCCATCCCATCAAGCAACATGTTTACGTTGTTGAGAACTGTGAAAGGATCCTGCAGACGGTGAATACAACGGCTGTTGGTTGCATTCATAATCAATGCATTGGAACCCAGAGCAAGTGACCAATTGGCAAAAACGACGGCATCGGTACTGACAGCGGCAGACATCATCAGGTTGCCTTCTTCCAGTGCGTGATTCACGATTGCATCCGCACTATCAATCATTTGCTCTTCGAGCTGGTTCAATATTTCCACGCGAGCGCCTGAGGCTTTATCTATTACCCAAGGGGTTTTAGCCGTGAGCAGGCAGGTCGACAAAACGGGTTCGAGCCGGGCAAAGATATGATAAGCCACATGCACAGCCATCAGTATTTCCCGGCTGCTGCCTTCCATACCCAAGACTCTGTTAAACAGCAACATCTCAGCTTTAATGGCGTGAGTACATAAGGCAACGATGACATCTTCTTTACTGCAGAAGTGGTTATACACCGTACCTTTAGAATAAGGGCTGATTGCTGCCAGCTTGTCCATCGTCAGGTTCGCAAAGCCTTCTTTGTTCACCAGATCTTTGGCAAGCATGATCAATTCCTGATCGCGATCAGCAATCGCCTGCTGTTTTTTGGTTTTTGGTACACGCTCTCCAGAGAAGAGGGCACATCTATCTTTATTACAGTTAAACCCGAACATAACTTCCGACTTTTTGCTTGTCAGTTGCGTGGATACATTGCAACTCCTGTCTCATAAGTTTAACACGATTCCCTGAAGGATAAATCACTTCAAAAAATGACGATTAGTCAAATCTGACTAATCGTCATAATAGCGGCTTATGCACAGAGATCAATACCTCAAGTGTGATCTTGAACGAAAACAGTTATGGTCGGAGCAGTCAGTAAGAAAAAAGCCGCTTGTGAAAGCGGCTTGGACAGGTGATACAACAGATTCAAAGCTTACAGCGCAGTACGCAGAATCGCTTCACTATCGGAAATACTGATTTTTCCGTGTTCGCCCAGGGCGGTCATACCATGTTTTTCAAGACTGTTGACCAGCACCAGAATGTCTTCTTCACCCAGATCGACATCGCTCAAGCGGGTTGGGACTTGCATGTCACGGAAGAAAGATTCCGTGTTGGCAATGGCTGTTTCAATGCGCTCATCAACACTGCCTTCAGTCAGCCCGAAGATACGCTCAGCATATTGCAGTAACTTCGCTTCTTTTTCCTGACGCTGTTCTTTCATGACTGCTGGCAGCACGATGCTCAGTGTCCGTGCGTGATCAATCCCATAGTTCCCGGTCAGCTCATGGCCAATCATATGAGTTGTCCAGTCCTGAGGAACACCAACACCAATCAGGCCGTTCAGTGCCTGAGTCGCTGACCACATGATATTGGCTCGTACTCTCATATCTTCTGGAGATGCCAGTGCTTTCGGGCCTTCTTCAATCAAAGTCAGCAGGAGACCTTCCGCAAATCTGTCCTGTACTTTTGCATCAACCGGGAAGGTCAGGTATTGCTCCATCACGTGGACGAAAGCATCGACGACGCCATTGCTGACCTGACGCGGAGACAGGCTCAATGTTGTAGCAGGATCCAGTACAGCAAAAGCCGGCTGGACTTTGGCGGTCATGAAGCTCAACTTATCCTTGCCGCGTGAAACCACGGCACCTTTATTACTTTCTGAGCCGGTTGCTGGCAGGGTCAGAATGCAGCCAATCGGCAGGGCATCTTTAACCGGGGCATACTTTGCCAGGATATCCCAGGGATCTGCGCCCTCAAAGCGAGCGGCTGCGGCAATAAACTTGGTACCGTCAATGACAGACCCACCGCCAACAGCCAGCAGATAATCAAAACCTTCAGTTTGAATTTTGTTTACGGCTGCCATCAGTGTGTCGTACTGCGGGTTTGGCTCTATACCGGCAAACTCATCCCACTGATAACCTTCAAGTGCCTGAGAAACCTGATCATAGACGCCGTTCTTTTTGATCGAGCCGCCACCGTACAGGACGAGGACCTTGCTGTCTTTCGGGATTTCTGTCCCGACTTTAGCAATCTGTCCTTCACCAAAATGAATACGTGTAGGATTGTGATAGCTGAATGGATTCATCATTGCGCTCCAGGTTAGCTTGAAGATTGAATGTGAGGGCAAGTGTAGGTGACATCCTTGTCATCAGTAATACACAATTCTGCTTAATTCTTGCCTGATCCTGCTTTACACTTTTCAAGGCTTGGTGATTCAGCCTGTCTGCGTCATCATGATGAAAAGAGGAAAGGTCATGAATACATCGCTGGAACTGGCGTCATCGCTGTGTGAGCAACTTGGTTTAAAATCTAAGCAAGGTAAGGTTGGTACAGCATTAAATGGCGTCAGCCTGTTTAAAATCACTCAATATCACCATGTGACACCACAGATGTACCAGCAAGGGGTTGTGGTGATCTTTCAGGGCAATAAGATCGGCCATCTGAACGACTATCGTTTTGAGTATGATACCCGGCATTGCCTGATTGTCTCAGCACCATATCCAATCGCCTGTGAGACTTTTGCCTCTGAGGAAGCACCGTTAATCGGCATTGATATCGGATTCGAGCACAGCGTGATTCGTCAACTGGTTGATGAGATGGAAGCCGAACTTGGGGCAGATTATTTTTCGTCAGATGTTCAGCACAAAGGTGTTGCCGCTTCTCCGATCACGCCTCAAATCGACAACTGTATGCAGCGTTTGCTGGGGATATTGCACAATCCGCTGGACGCACGGATGCTGGGTCCGCAATTGCTGCGGGAGTTCTTTTACCGGCTGTTACAGGGAGAGCAACGTGCACTTCTGGCGCAGTATGTGAAGCAGGACAGTGCACTGGCACGAGTTTCCGGGGTGATAGAACATGTGCAGTCGCACTATGCGGATAAACTGGCTATTGATGATCTTGCTGACATGGCGGGCATGAGCATTTCAGCTTTTCATCGTGCATTTAAGCAGGTGGTGACGGATCCGCCTTTGCAGTACATCAAAAAAATCCGGCTGAACAATGCGAAGCAGCTTATGGTGCAGGACGGTCTGACGGCCAGTGTCGCGGCCAGTCGTGTGGGATATGAAAGTCCGGCTCAGTTCAGCCGGGAATTTAAGCGTTATTTCGGGTTGCCGCCGAGTAAGATCGGACCCCAGGGGGAAGAAAGAGTCTGACCTTTGTCTGTGATGCTCTGAAAAAACGCACCAGATTGACAGGTGCGTTTGTTGTGAGTCCAAGCTGAGGCGGGTGATCAATAGCTGGTTTAGTTCTGTGAGGAAACCTGCTGAATGGCTTTCCTGGTAAAGCCCTGATTGTTATCGAGTAATTGACGGGCCTTATCGGCAGTTGAACCTGTCAGTAGCATCACGATTGCCGTTTTGCAGTGGCCGCCGCAAGCTGTCAGAGCGGCTTCAGCGTCTTCCCGGCTTGCGCCTGTTGCCGCGGTGACGATGTTTTTCTGGCGTTCGACCAGCTTGGCGTTGGTTGCTTCCACATCCACCATCAGATTTCCGTAAACTTTACCGGTCCGAATCATCGCGCCTGTGGTCAGCATATTCAAAATCAGTTTTTGCGCGGTTCCGGCCTTCATGCGGGAAGAGCCCGTCACAACTTCCGGTCCAACAATCGGTGTCATCGCGATATCGGCCAGTTGTGACATCGTGCTGTCAGGGTTACAGCTGATCGATCCAACGGTTGCACCAACAGATTTCGCATATGTCATTGCGCCAATGACATAAGGTGTGCGACCACTGGCAGCGATACCAATCAAAACGTCCTTGTCGCAAAAATTCAGGTTTTTCAGATCGTCTGCGCCCAGCGTCTGATTATCTTCGGCGTTTTCGACGGCACGGAAAACCGCTTCCTGTCCGCCGGCAATCAGACCGATAACCTGAGACGGATCACTGCCGTAAGTTGGGGGGCACTCACTGGCATCCAGAATCCCTAAGCGACCAGATGTGCCGGCACCCGCGTAAATCAACCGGCCGCCTTGCTGAAAGGCATGGGCAATGGCATCTACGGCTTCAGCGATCCGGGGCAAAGTCTGCTCGACGGCCAGTGTCACTTTCTTATCTTCATCGTTAATCACTTTCAGCATGCCGAGCGTTGAGAGGGTATCAATCGCCTGGCTGGCAGGATTGCGACTTTCAGTGATCATGGCGTTTAAATCAATTTTCATGGCAATGCCTTCACTTCGTTATCTGGTGCCATCATATGGGATCTCTGATTTCTGTTCACTGTTTTCAATCGTTTTTCGGGTGAACACACATGTCAGTTTCAGGCACTTTGAATTCAAACCTCACTCAGAGGTGAAGCCTTGCCAAGGCACAGGAAGCCGATATCGCCTGTAGCAGCATGAATGCCTGAGTATGGTGCTACACTCATATCAGTCACAACTTCGTGAAATCAGGCGGGTCGCGGAGGAAAAGATGTTCAGGCTGATTTCAGTTGCGTTTATCGCAGGGGTACTGATGATGCTGAGTGCTCAGGCTGATGCCGATATTATCGACGCACGTTGCGATATTTATCCGAAAGGAGCAAAACTGCCAGAGGGCCGATATCTTTGCGTACTGTCTCAATATCATGGCTATATCAGTATCAAAAGAAGCGATGGGGTGAATTATGACTTTCATCCAGCACATAATGCGCCTGGTTTATACAGAGATGGCTTTGACCAGCCTGTCCGGCAAAGGAATGATTTAGGACAGAAAGGGCTTATTTTTGAGTTAAATAACGAGTCAATTTATGTTTACTGGGATACATCGGCTTTGTCAGAACCTTAGCCGTCAGATCTCATTTTCGGGGATTTTGGGTTGATTTCTAACCTTTCGGTCATCACGATCAGCCCACCTACATAAAGGGACGACGCCCATGTCGACAAATACTACACTCACAATAGATATCGTATCCGATGTTGTTTGCCCCTGGTGCTATATTGGTTATCAGCGGCTGAAACAAGCACTTGATTCTTATCAGGATAAGGTAAATTGCACGTTACGCTGGCACCCGTTTGAGCTGAATCCGGGGATGCCCGCGGATGGACAGCTTCTCAGTGAGCATCTCGCGCAGAAATATCAGATTACCCCGGAAGAAAGTGAAGAGAACCGTGCGCGAATCATTGCTTTGGGTGAGGCGTGTGGTATTCGCTTTCATTTCACCCCGTTATCCCGCATTTATAATACGTTCAAAGCACATCAGCTTTTACACTGGTCAGCGACTTATGGTCGTCAGACTGAACTGAAGCTGGCGTTGTTTGAAGCGTATTTCACAGAACAGGAAAATCCGAACGCGCTGGATGTTTTACTGGAAGCAGTCGATAAAGCTGGGCTGGATCGTGATGAAGCTGAGTTGGTTCTGAAAAATAATCAATTCGCAGAAGCCGTGAGATCCGAAGAGCAGACGTGGGTTGAACAAGGTGTGTCTGCGGTACCTGCATTTGTCTTCAATGAAAAATATCTGGTTTCCGGTGCTCAGGAAACGGGGACCTTCAGACAAATCATTGATACTTTACTGAGCGAAGCGGCTGAATAATCCGGCTGGAACCGCCACGTGAAGTTTGGCCTCACTGTTGGTTTCCTATTTCCCCAAAATCAGGTATGAACATCGATTGGGTGTTGATGCCTTGTATTTTGTGACTGCGATCAAATATCAAAGAATAAGATAATCTGACAGGGTGTTCCGATAAATCGCCTATGAATTCAGTTAAATTTCGATGATGGTTTTAGGATAAAATCGTTTTTATA
Organism: Photobacterium sp. R1; assembly: GCF_054600795.1. NCBI lineage: Bacteria > Pseudomonadati > Pseudomonadota > Gammaproteobacteria > Vibrionales > Vibrionaceae > Photobacterium > Photobacterium sp. R1. Next base: position 150,843 of record NZ_BAAHZP010000009.1, on the reverse strand, counting down.
CATTCGAATGGTCGTCGATGTTTTTGATTTTTCAGGAACATTTACATCGATTGTCTATTTGAGGAACGATGAAATGAGAAAAGAGTAGAATGATTAAGCTGACACTAAAACGGTATAATAGATAATATTCACTCAAAAATACCTTTTTGAAGTGTTTTACTGAAAAGCCATGAAATGATATCAAACAAATTTGTTGGTTATTCCATCAATGTCATAATGAGTGAATCCAGGTGGCATTGTATTTGACTGAGATTATTTGTCAGAGATTTGAGTGTAAATCATATGACTTGTACACAAAGTGAATATCACCAGATCAGAAAAGACATCATAGCTGATCGGAGCTATAAAAGTGATGATGAACGATTGACTACGTTTAAGGAAAAGTATCAAAATATTATTGCTTCTGAGGAAGCAGTAGCTGAATGGGATATAAAGTTTTACCCAAAATATTTAAAGTTTGAATCTGCCTTCTTTCTGTTTTTTTACATATTAATCAATGTATTTGTATATTTTTATGTCAGTGATATGATTATGACGAGCCTAACTTTGTTAGGATTCATGATTTTTTCTCCAATATTACTGATGTTTCATCCAATCTGTTACAAACATAAGTTCACGAAAAGTGGATTCTATGTTTTGAAATACAAAAAAGGCAAGAAGGCCAGAAAAGTAATCTTGGCCCTCTATTTGGTGCTTGGTGCTCGGTGCATTTGCTGTACTATATGCGATGATGACCATTGGATTTATGGCCTTTGCAGGTGCAGGAGCGGTCGCATTAGGATTTCTTTCATTTATCACAATTGTCGCGAAAGAAAATCGTGTATCTGAAGTGTACTTTCCATGGCATGGTTTGTTAATCGTAGTGGCAAAGAATAATAGTGGTTTTTGGGGCGATGATTACCGAATTGATTTAAATAATTACGAGGTAAGAACTAACAAGAATGACTATGAAAATATCTAAAAGTTAATTATTAAACATATTCGTGAAGATGCTTATTTTACGGACACAGGCTATGATTATAGGTCTGATGTATGTAAAAAAGCTAAAATCACTCTTGAAAAAGAGCATACCATTTTATATGCCTGAATATAATCATATTGATTTGTAGCTATTTATTCCTCTTGAACACTCATCCTTTTCTTGTGAATCGATGAGTGTTCCATTTAGAGAAAAATCATGAACAATAATGATCGGAATCTTCAACAATATCAAAAAATTCGTGACTCGATTGTAAATGATACAAAGTTTACAACAGATGCTGAACGTTTAGCTGCATTTATGAAGTCATACTGTAATATTATAAAGAATGAAAAACCATTACTCGAATGGAAGAAAGATAGATGGGAAAAAGGGTTAAGAGGTGGTTGTCTATTTTTCTTTTTAGTTTCTATTTCGATTTCTTCAGCGATTGAATTCCTGGGAGATGAATATTTAAAAGGAACTGGGCTAGTCGTGGGTGCAGTAATGTTATCCATACTTTTAATTTCAATGTTACTGGCTTGTTATCCAGAGAGATACCATCATCGAATAACAGAGACTGGAATTTATGTCCGTTCTTACCGAAGAGGTAAAAAAATTCGTCAAGGAACGCTCAGAGTGTTTCTTTTGCTCGCAATTCCGACTGTGATCGGATTATTTTTGATCATGGGGCCAATGGTTTTTGCTGGTGCTGGTGCTGGTGCTGGCGCTGGGGCATTAGGTGTTTTCTCACTGGCAGCTGTGTTCAAGGAGAAAGAGCCTATGGAAATGGCTTTGCCATGGGAGTCGATATTTTTCATTAGAGTGATCAATGAGAAGGGGGTATTCACGAATGAAAAAGCGTATAGAATACAGTTCAGATTTGATTTGATCTGTGATAATTCAAATTTTGAGAAAGTGAAAGAAATATTAGATTCTCAAAAAATTGATAATTTGATTTACATACGTAACTTTTTTCTAGATACACGAACCGAAGAATTCAATGAATTATTTGAATTTGGACGAAATGAAATACCATTCTTAGTGAAGTGAATTTTTTCAGAAATGTAATTATTTGACTAAAGCACTCTATAAGAGTGCTTTAAGTTTTTATCTCCCTCTAGTGCTGGAATTAAATGGTTACCTGTGGTTGAATGATTGTTTTAATTTTAATCGATCAGATTTATAAATCTATCCATGTTGTTCCGTGAGTATTTTTCATAAGCTGAGTTGTGGTTTTCTTTGATTTTATTCATTGAAAATTGTGAGTATCATGCCAGATAATAGCTTTTGGCATAATGACAAGCTGTAATGGTGTTTTGATTGTAAATTGTGTCAGTGTAAAATTTACGCTTACGGTAGAATAGATAAGCTTTTATTAAAAAATAAGACCGAAGCGACATTCTGGGTAATAAGTTTTGGAAAACTCAACTTAGTTTGCCGATTTCCTATTGTTCAAAAACATGAAGCAATAAACGACCGCCTGTTCAGGCTTTGTCATGATACAGTCTTTAGAATCATCCGAAAATTGAGAAATCAGTCTGTATTTAATACCTGAAGGATGATTCCCTTGAAGAAACTTACCTGGCCTGTAGCCATTGTAATCAGCATTGTCTCGTTGATTGGTTCGGCAACTGTGAGTGCAACTCCTGTGTCTGTTCATGTCCCCGGAACGTCTGTCACTATGAGTCCACCGGATGGATTTGTTGTTGCGAAGCAATTCTCAGGGTTTGTAGAACCGAAAACCAATTCCAGTATTCTGATTGCAGAATTGCCCAAAGCTGCATATGTCCAGCTCAGTCCTGTTTTTTCAAATCTGGAACTGGCGAAAAGAGCCCTGGCTGAACGGGGGATTGAAGTGACGCGCTTGTTGCAAGTGAAGCAGGGAAACGTGAGCCAGCCAGTTTTGGTTGGTGTTCAGAAGATACAAGGGACAGACGTTGGTAAATACCTGGCTTTGTTTCCAGGAGACTCCAGCGTGATGCTGACTTACAACATCATTCCGGCAGACAGTATCAGTGAAGACAAGCTTGGCGCTTCGATTGCTTCAGTATCTATCGGCAACGCCGTCACAGTCCGGGAAAAAGCAGAGCAGTTAGCATTTACACTGGATGCCGTACCGCCATTTCAACTGACCGATGTGCTGGCCGGTTCATCTGTGGTGCTGACCACTTTTGACGGTGTCGATAAAACCGGTAAAAAACCACTGATCACGATGGGGCACTCGCTGGTGGCTTCGTCTATTCGTTCACCGGATTTATTTTCAGAGCAATTGCTGAACAGTGTTGCCGGCTATGAGAAAGCCGTTGTGATTTCCACAAAGCATACGACCTTCGCCGGGCTCAAAGGTTACCGAATCGAGGCGGTGAATAACGACCGAACCATCATTCAATATACGGGGTTTGATCAGAGCGGGCAGTACTGGCGTTTGATTGCAACGGGCTCAACGGAAGCGCTGGCTAAAATATCGGATGAAATTCAGCGGGTTGCTTTATCAGTGAAACGACGTTAATTGTCGGGTGCCTCTCTGTTCGGGCAAGGTGAACCCGGTAAAATAATCTGATGCTTGGTGAAACGGAAAGGATATGAAAATGAAAGGATTCGCGCTGAAGTTTTTGATCACTCTTGTGATACTGGCTGCGCTTTTTGGCGGCGTTTTCTACTACGTTCAAAGTGGCATTCACTAAGCATCTTGTTTGAAGAGGCTGATGCCTGCTGGGTGAGTGACGCAATAGCTGAAACCGGAACATGAACTGAAATGTAAGGGGCGCGGCATGGAAAAATACGCGATATTGTCAGATATTCACAGCAACGTTTTTGCACTGGATGCGGTTGTTGAAGATGCTATCTGGAAGGGAGCAACACGTTTGGTCAATCTGGGAGATATTCTGTACGGCCCGATCGCACCTCGTGCGACTTATGAGCGCTTGCAGACCCTGAATGCGCTGACCATTTCCGGTAATCAGGACAGACAGATATATCAGTCAACCAAAGATGATGTCGCCTCAAACCCAACGCTGCAGTTTATTCTTGAAGACCTGGGTGACGTTCCCCTGCAATGGATGCGACAACTGCCTTCTGATGTGCTGATAACAGATGATATCTATGCCTGCCATGGTGCACCGGACAATGATTTAATGTATCTGCTGGAAGACATCAGTTCAGGGTATCCGCAGGTCAAAAGGGATGATGAGATTTTGGCATGTCTTGACGGGGTTCAGGCCCCGATCATTCTGTGCGGGCACACACATTTGCCCCGCAATGTACGTTTGTCCAGCGGGCAGACGGTTGTGAATCCCGGCAGCGTGGGTTTACAGGCTTATCAGGATGAATGGCCGCTACCGCATGCAATGCAGAATTACACGCCGCAGGCTTCATATGTGCTGATTGAAGAGGGGATTCAGGGGCAGTGGGATATCTCATTTCATCGGGTCGATTATGATGTGCAAAGTGCGGTTCAGGCCGCGAAATCTAATGGCCGTGAAGACTGGGCGCATTATCTGAAAACGGGCAGATGCTGAACGAAATACTAAAGTTCAGGACTGAGCCATAGCAGACACCTGGTGTCGGAAACGTCACTTTCGGATTGAATCCGCGATCTTCGACTACACTTGGCCTGTATCAAAAAATCACACAGGCATGTCTGAATTTCCGGAGGCGAAGATGGCAGCGCTATCAGTCAGCTCAGCGAAAATTGTTCCTCATCTCTGGTTTGATCAAGCGGCAATTGAAGCGGCAAAATTTTATACGCAAACATTTGAGAACTCGCGCGTTATTCATATCAGCCAGATTCATGACACACCTTCAGGTACGGTTGATATTGTGAATTTTGAGCTGTTCGGCCAGCCATTTATGGCAATCAGTGCCGGGCCAATGTTTACTTTCAATGAATCCATCTCTTTTGTTATTTCGTGTGATGATCAGGAAGAAGTGGACCGATATTGGTCTGCCTTATCAGCAGATGGTGGTGAAGCAGGGCAATGTGGCTGGCTGAAGGATAAGTTTGGTTTATCCTGGCAGGTGGTGCCAAAAGTGATGAACGAAATGATGCGCAGCGGGGATCCAGAAAAGCTGGCCCGTCTGACTCAGTGTTTTCTGACGATGACGAAGCTGGATGTAAAAGCTTTGGAACGCGCTTTTCATGGCGAGTGAAGATCGTATTGAAAAAAAGCGGCAAGGCCGACAGGAGTGACGACTTTGCCGCTGAACAAAGGGAATCAGGCTTTGGTTTCTTCGATGGTTTCTGTAACCAAGTCTTCAGATGCCATGCTTTCTGCAACCCTGGCATCTGTTTGAGTGCCAGCGGCCGCTTTTTTCTTCGCACGCTTTTCTTTCTGTGCCAGCCAGACCAGTGGCATGATGATCATCAGGGTTCCGAGAATCATGGGCATATCCGGCACTTCGTCAAACCACAGCATGCCGATAATCACAGCACCAATCAGGCCGCTGTATTCTGCGCTGGCAATTTTGTTCGATTCTGCAGAACGGTAGGCTAACACACAGGCACCGGCATAAATCATGATAAATGTGCTTGAACCGGCCGCGGTCAACAGCGGCGACCAATCCCATGGTTGACCTTCCCACAGTGCTAATGCCAGCGCAGCGGGCATACCAGCCAGATTGGTCAGCAGCAGAGTCTGCGCGACGGTCTGATGTTTCGGCAGCTTGCGAACCAGCAGGTTGTTCCAGGCCAGCGTGAAGGCCACAACCAGTGCTGCGATCGCAGCCCAGTTGATTTCGGTCGGACGGATAATCACGAGCACGCCGAGAAAACCGATTACCGCGACACCAATAGTGTATTTGGACAGTTTTTCCTGGAACAACATCATTGCCAAAGGCAGCATGATCAGCGGCGCAGCATAGAAGATGGCATTTGCCGTTGCTAAAGGCAGACTGGTAATCGAAATCACCATAAACACCATACCCAGCAGCCAGATATGACCGCGCAGGGCATGCCATTTAAAGCCTTCAAAGAAGTCCGCTTTTTTTGTACCGATACAAAACGGAGCCAGAATTGCAACTGAGGTCAGCTGACGAAAAAAGACGAACTGAAAAATGGCTGTGTCATCACCCAGGGATTTGATCATTGCATCGGAGCAGACCGCAATCAGGTTGCCGACAACCAGCAGAATCATGGCTAAGCCAACAGACATTTGAGGCATACGCTGCTCCTTTTTTGTTTTGAGAGTGAGTGTCGAAGCGACAGGAAACTGTGATCCAAAGCATAAACCAGCCCAAGTGATGAAGTATAATGATATAAATTATTTTGGTATGAGTTTTTTAGATAATGAAGTTGCCGCCCTTACGTGCTGTCCATTATTTTGAAGCGGTAGCCCGCCTGAACAGTTTCTCGCGGGCTGCTGAGTTTCTGAGCGTGACGCAGAGTGCGGTCAGTCATCAGGTGCGTTTACTGGAAGATTATCTGGGTGAGGAGTTGTTTCAGCGTCAGGGGCGGCAGTTATCTCTGACACCCGTGGGTGAACGTTACTATGAACAGATTAGTCATGCTTTGAGTGATATTGCAGAAGCCAGCCAGCAGATTCGGGAGGGTGAAAGCGGCAAAATCCGTCTGGCACTTTACAGCTCTCTGGCGGTGAAGTGGCTGATCCCGAGACTGGAAAATCTGCGTCAGTTGCATCCGGAAATTGAACTGACGCTCAATATGGTCAGTAATGATCCGAATTTCAGCGACGAACTGGCCGACTGCTTCATTACGGTATCTCCGCCAAAGCGCAGCAATTTTGTTTCTGAACTGCTGTATCACGAACAGTTGTATCCGGTCTGCAGCCACAAGCTGTGGCAACAAATGCGGGATAAGCCGTTGCCGGAGGCACTTTGGGATCATCCGTTACTGACAACTCGATCTATATTCAAAAATGCCAGACATGGTGAGGACTGGCATCGCTGGTGCAAGCTGGGGGGCTTTGAGCTGCCGGAGTCGGCCAGATTTCAGTTATTCAGCCATATGTTACTGGCGGCAGAAGCTGCCCGGTATGATCAGGGGATTACCTTCCTGAATGATTATCTGATGAATGATCTGGATCGCCAGCAGCTCTTTGTCCGGATTCCTATGCATGAACTGCCGACAGGCGACAGTTTCTATTTTGTTTATAAGAAATCAAGGGCGAAACAGAGCGCCATTGTGACTTTAGGACGCTGGCTGAAGCAGCAATGTGACGAACTGGACAGAAGGGGCAGTCAGAGCTGATCCAGATGAGTCAGGCAGTATTCGGCTCTGTCGAGCACTGCCTGGCGTGCAGCGTCAGTCTGATTATCCCAGCTTCGGTAAATCATCCCGATCCGTGGATGGACCGCCAGCGTGCGCTGATGTTTGTCCATAAAACGCCAGTAAAGACTGTTCAGCGGACAGGCATCGTCACCGGTTTTCTGTTTGACGTCATAACGACAGGACTGGCAGTAATCGCTCATCTTGTTGATGTAATTCCCGCTTGCCGCATAAGGTTTGGTTGCGATAATGCCGTCATCTGCAAACTGGGACATGCCTCTGGTGTTGGGCATTTCGACCCATTCGATTGCGTCAATATAGATGCCGAGGTACCAGGCATCCACCTGATCGGGATGCATCTCCGTCAGCAGACAGAAATTCCCGGTGACCATCAGGCGCTGAATGTGGTGAGCATATGCATATTTCAAGGACTGTTGAATCGCAGCTTTCAGGCAGGCCATGCCTGTCTCGCCGGTCCAGAAGAAATCCGGCAGTTCACGTTCGGCTGAGCGGGTATTCAGAGTGGCATAGTCAGGCATGTTCGCCCAGTAAATTCCCCGGACATATTCTCTCCACCCCAGGATCTGGCGAATAAACCCTTCGACCTGAGCCAGGGTAATGTCGCCTCTTGCCTCATCGTAGCGGTTCAGTGCGGCTTGAATGACCTGCATCGGGTGCAGCATTTTGGCGTTGAGTGCAAAGGACAGCCGGGAGTGGTAGAGGCTCCACTGGTGGGCTGACTGACAGGTCATGGCATCCTGAAACTGTCCGAAGTGAATCAGCTGGTGCTGACAGAAATAGTCCAGCAGCTGGCGGGCCTGGTTTCGGGTCACCGGCCAGAGCAGGGATTCTGTGGCCTGACCAAAATGTGGAATCTGATGGGTTTCAAGCCGTTTCAGGATATCGCCGACCGGATTCGTAAATATCAGCGGTTCAGGTATCGCTGAAAGATCTGTTTTTGACAGTTTCTGCCGGTTCTCTTTGTCATAATTCCACTTGCCGCCCTCGGGCTTGTTGCCATCCATCAGTATCGTGAAACGCTTTCGCATCATGCGGTAAAAGTGTTCCATCAGCACATGTTGACCTTTGGCGAAGTGCTGAAATATTTCATCAAACGGCAGCAGAAAGTGCTCAGTGTCGGCTTCGTAACAAGTCACGTTATCGGGTATCTGCAGGCTTCTGAGCTGAGTCAGGAGCCGGTATTCATCCGGTCGCTGGTATTCAAAACGTTCAATCCGGTGTTCTTTGATCAGCCGGATCAGTAAGTCCGGCAGGGAAGGATCGTTTTTTGTGTCATCCAGTGTCAGGTGGCAGACCTGAAAACCGGCTGTGCGCAGCGCGTCTGCGAAAGCGTTCATTGCTGAGAAAAAGGCACAAATTTTCTGCACATGATGTTTGGTGTAGGTCGCTTCCTGATGCAGTTCGGCGATCAGGTACAACGTACTCTGTTCTTTGGCATGAAACCACGAGTGTGCGGCATTCAGCTGGTCGCCCAGGATCAGCCGTAAAGTCTTGTATTCAGGTTTTTCCATTGTTCAGCCAGTGGCGGATGAATTTCCGTTCAGGATCATAGAGATCTGTCTGTTTTTGCAAGTCAAAATAGCGCCAGCCACGCGGGTCTGCACCCACACCGGCCAGGTACTGCCAGTTGCCCCAGTTTGACGCAACATCGTAATCAATCAACTGCTGCTCAAAGTAGGCGGCACCGTAACGCCAGTCGAGGGCGAGTTCATGGGCGAAGCAACTGGCGACCAGCTGGCGTCCGCGGTTTGACATATAGCCGGTATGATTCAGCTGGCGCATACAGGCATCGACAATGGGATAACCGGTTTCGCCTTTACACCATTGCTGAAAGCGGTTTTCGTGATGCCGGTTTTCCGGTCCTTTTTGCCGGATGCCGTGGTAATAGAACAGTTTCTGCTGGTAGGCATGGGCATACCATTGAAAATACTCCCGCCATAACAGCTCGAAAGCGATCCATTCGGTCGATTCATTTTGGATGACTGTCTGGTGGTATTCAGCCAGTGATCTCAGCACAGTCACCGAAGACAGACAGCCCAGCGCCAGCCAGGGAGAGAATTTCGTGGAGTTTTCCCAGCCGTCCAGGGCGTTTCGTGTGTCTTTGTAATGGGCCGGTAAATCGCCGGAAAAATACTGCTTCATATGTACCAGTGCAGCAGTTTCTCCGCCAATAAACTGGTGGCTGTCTGTATAGCTTGTGTACAAAGACGTTCGGGGAAGCGTCAGGTTGACCGGATGTAACGGTGCTCCTTCAGGTAAAGACGGTGGCGGTGGCAGGAGCAGTTCGGTATCGGCTTCAGGGCGACAGTCGCCATTTTCCACCATCAGACGAAACTGAGTGAAACTGGCCGGTAGTTCACTCAGGGGAAATGGCAGTAATTTCCGGGTGAACAGCGTGTGCGTTGGCTCTGTCAGAAAAGTAATATCCGGATATTGCGACTCAATGTAGGCCCAGCTGCGGTTTTCGTAGTAGCCGGCCTGTTCACTTCGACCGATGATGGTGATCGGATACTGGTCAATCAAATTGTCAATCGTGTCTTCTAAAGGCGTGTCACGAATCATCAAAAACTGATGCTGGTGCTGTTCAGCGAGCTGAGCATTGAGATCGGACAGCGACGCCAGCAGAAATTCCCGGCGATGCTCCCCCCACTGACTGATATGATCCGGAAAACTGTCCTTGGTCTGGCGGGGCAGACAGTAAAGGCACAGCAGGTTGTCCACCTGCTCGGAGATCCGTTGTAACGCCGGATTATCATGCAGGCGCAGATCGTAGCTGAATACAAAAAGTCCCGTGGTCATGACTGGCCTTTACCAATAAGCATGTATCACAAGTGTAGGCCGGGATTCAGGTAAACCAAGATCACCCGGTGAATTACTCTGCGAAAGGATGTGGCTCAATGACTGGCAGATCATGGGTTTGCTGCATCAGTGTCTGAGTGTCAACATGGCCGTTCAGATAGTAATCTGACGGCAGGCTTGTCTCGTAAAGTGACTGCCTGAGCTGGTCAGCAAGATCTACGATCAATTCGACCATGCCAGGCTGACTGGCCCTTTTCTTGTGGCACATAATGTACAGCGATTCGCTGAGACGCATGGCATCGTGGCGTAAAACAGGGATGAGTTCAGTGGCTGCGGCACAGAGATAACTGGGCAACACCGCAATCCCCATTCCTCGCTGTGCGGCGTGGAGTTTCGTCAGGTTGTTATCGAAGTACTGGCTTCGCTCCGGCAACTGAAATTTACTTTGCTGAGCAAAGATATTCGGCCAGTCCATTTTCCCCTGTGATTGGATCAGCAAGCGGTGATGTGCCAGATCGGCCAGTGAGTTTGGTGTGCCGTATCGTGCCAGATAGCCCCAGCTGGCAACAATCATCTTCTCAATATCGGCCACACGCAGGGAATAGCAGGCCGGATCCGGCCGGTCAAAAATCAGGGCAATATCCAGCTCATCATCAATGAACGCCTTGTCCCGGCTGGGTTCAACCAGATTGATGACCAGTCGCGGGTAGGTTTCCATCAGTTGGTCTATCACCGGCAGGACGACCTGATGACCTAATGCGGCAGAGCAGGCCAGATAAACCGGGCCGGAAAGGTTTTCCGTCTGGCTCAGCGATATCATACCGTTGCGAAGTCCGTTCAGACGGGTCTGGCACTCTGCCAGCAGCTTGACACCTTCCCGGCTGAGCCGGAAATGGTGTTTGTTTTCATGGATAAACAGCGGACAGCCCAGCTGATTTTCCAGCAGTTTTACTTGGGCGCGGAGAGTCGACTGAGCTAGATTCAGCTTGTTGGCAGCCCGTGAAAAACTGTTGTACTCGGCAACAGCCTGAAAGTAATGCAGCAGCGCAAATGACTTATCCATGCTCGTCGCTATTTATCTGTCAATCAATCCGTTTTTATGAATTATTTTTGACGCCTGGCTCAATTGGTACAGGCTTTACTGACATAACTATAGGTAATTTCAGTGAATCTTGGTACCCGTTCTGCGTTGCACAGGGTTCCGCATATCATCATTGCCAGTCATGTGTTTTGTCTCGTTCTGTGATGGCTGGTGGCGTACTTTCGTGTCTGGGCGGTGAGTGTGACAGGTGAGTACGTCAGGAAAATGTGCCAGAAAATTGTGACAGATAAGCGCACTGGCCGTTTACAGGCAGCGTTTGTTTGTATATTTGGTATTCAGTGATTGAGAAAAAACAGGGTGCTTGCGATGAAAAGCCAGTGAAGAAGCGATGGTTGAACCGTACGTGTTCAAGGAAGATGGGCCAGTGCATTCTCGTGTATATGATTGATAATTATCATTTATATGAAATAAGTGGACCATGATTTATATTCTGAATTGTATTTTTGCTGGTTATTTTCAGTGGTGTCTAAAATAAAGCTTTACAAAGGGGGCCACTCGCGTATGATTCGTCTTGCTCTGTCGCTCAAATTTAGTAATGCAACTTCAAGTCAAAGTTAAACCTCAGTATTTCTTCGTTACCGTTGTTAATCTTAGTGTTTCCCTTAGCTTCATTGTGACATTCAATAATTCAGATCTTCAGCGCATCGCATCATTGCGATCCATATTTTGAATTCATTTAATTAAAGGGGACATAACATGTCTAACAAATCAACTGGTCTGGTAAAGTGGTTTAACGAAGAGAAAGGTTTCGGTTTCATTACTCAGGACAACGGCGGTGCAGACGTATTCGTTCACTTCCGTGCAATCGTTTCTGAAGGCTTCAAGACTCTGGCTGAAGGTCAAAAAGTATCTTTTGACGTAGAGCAAGGTCAGAAAGGCCCTCAAGCTGCGAACGTAGTCGCGCTGTAATTTTGCTGTCGGCGCAAAGGGTTATCTTTTGCGCCGATACTCAACCGCTTAATTTACTCCCACGCCTTTCAGCCCGACAACACCCTGTACGCCTTTCGTTCCCGTTTTTACATACTTCGCTCTGATCTGCTTTGTGTCATTCGCTTCCAATATATTTATTCACAATTGATTCAGCGCTCAAAATACACCCGAACTTTATTACGCCGTATTTTTTGCCGCCATTAAAGAAAAGATAAGGAGATATGATGTCTCGTTCATCAGGCCGACACCGTTTCTGGTTTCAGCAAACTCGTTCAAAACATGATTCAAATAAACTTTCAAACAAGAGGACCTCAATTCAGTGATTGTTAATTTTATGCTTTATGAAGACGCCGTGTCCTGGAATTCACACCTTCATCAGCTGACCGGTGATGCGCTGCGCCGCCATGTGCAGGTGAAAGGGAAGATGGCACACCGGGAGCTGGATTTTTCTTACTGTGAAAATTCGAATACCGGAAATATTCTGAACAGCGAGAATGAGATCATCGGGCGCTTTAGTGTCTGCGTCTGATGGTCAACAGACCCGGAATACAGGACGTCTGTAGATCTGAGTCAAAAGAGCTGCGTCAAAACGGAAAACCAAAGTTCAAGCGTATACCGTGAAAGTTCTGGTTCGTCTGGTAACTCAAACCGATACGAAAGTCATCAAGAAAGTCCCTCACATAGGGCAGATTGCCTGAAGCAGTACTCCCCAGAGAAACACCGAGTTCCATGATCTGTTGCACGCTTAAATTTCCCCGTCCCGGGCGTGTAAACTTCAGGCTCGGCGTGAAGTTGTGATAAATGACGAAAACGCCTGCATTCAGCGGAATGTTGCCAAGATGCGCACGGATCGGATGACGGACTTCTGCGCCAGTGTAAAGGGTCCCATAGGCTTCAGATTGATTGCGATTCCCGTTCCCCAAATTGCCATTCCCAGCCCAGATAAACGCCATACCGTAAAGCAACTCATAACCGCCTGAATGATGACGGAATAAGCCAGAAACGCCGAGCTGATAGGTATAAAACCATGCCTCATTCAGATCGACAGCGTATTTTTCACCATCCACAATGATTTGACCATCAGCCCCGAAGTTTTTGCCCGGCCCCCAGGCAATCAGCGGCGAAATCTGGAAGGTTTCACTCAGCGGAATTTTCAGCATCAGCATGGGTTGTACTGCCAGACTTTCGCTGTCTGCACTGGCCGAGACCAAGTTGCCCTGAAAGTCACCGTTGATTCTGAACCGGTAGTGTCCGTAGATGACGGGGATGAACAAGTCTAACGTGGCGCTCTGAAAGACATCATCAAAGGAAAACGTCAGTGGCAGTGAGTAAACTTCCGCATCCAGCCCGCCGATAGAATACTGCCCGAATCCGAATTGGGTGGTGTAAACGTAATTGACCTGCACGTTAATCTTCGGTGGTGCTGCTTTGGCATGACCAGCGATGGTGATGCCAAGCAATATGAGAACAGCCAGACTGAAATGATATTTCCGTCGATCGTGATAGTCTTTTTTCACTCGGCTTGCCCTGAATATAGATTGAATCATCTGGTGTGGAAGTCCGGACCCATGTCAATCGAATACAAAGGATTGGAGTAAGCATAGCACCCGCATTTCAGTGCGTTTCGGTCATGATGGCCGGGCAACGCTTGTCAGGGATTGAATGACATCTACACTTTCAGATAACACTCTATGAAAGGTAGTGCCCATGAAAAAATTGATCACTGTACTTTTCTGTGTGCTCGTGATGATGGGCATTGCTGGCTGTGAAAGCTTATTTTTCTGGCCTTCAAGGCAATTCGTTCCTTCCCCGGAAGTGCTGAAATTTACAAAAGAAGATCGGTTTTTCACCGCAGAAGACGGCACCTTAATCCATGCCTGGCGGCTCCCGGTGAAGGGCAAAAAAAGAGGGATAATTTATTTCCTCCACGGGAATGCGCAGAACCTGAGCTATCACGTTGCCAATGTGTTCTGGCTGGTCGACAAAGGCTGGGAAGTGGTAATCATTGATTACCGCGGTTATGGACGAACTGCAGGTGATCCTGATTTTGCGTCGGTTCAGCAGGATGCGCTGGCGGGTTATCAGGCGTTACTGAATGAACATCAGGACAACAGTCCTGTCATTGTATGGGGGCAGAGTCTTGGTGCATCCATTGCCGTCAATATGGTCGCCGACCTGCCAGAGGATAAACGTCCTCAGGGGCTGATTATTGACAGTGCTTTCAGTTCTCATCAGAAAATTGTGCGGGAAAAACTGGGCAGTTTCTGGCTGACCTATCTGTTTCAATATCCGCTGAGCTGGTTTATTACGGACACCTATGCCCCGGAGCGTTCAATGGCACGTATCCAGCATGTACCTGTGTTAATTGTGCACAGTGAAAACGATCCGGTGATCAGTGCCAGTCATGCCAAAACCCTGTATCAAATGGCGCATGAACCGAAACAACTCTGGTTATCTCAGGAGCAGGGGCATATTGCAGTATGGGATGATGAAGTCTGGCGGGCTCATCTGGTGTGTCTGCTGGATCACTGGCCGAAGCTCAGTGCTCAGGCGCAGGCTTGCGAGCCTGACACACTGGCTTCAGTTCAGTAGACGACAATTTCCGGAAATCGAACGGGCAAGCTGAAAGTTGCCCGAAACCATAGGTATCAGGGGATGGCGGACGCAAGATGCTGCTGATCTGAGGCGCGGGACAGTGATTTCCACATTGCACCCAGTGCAAAAACGGCCAGAACAATATTGGACAGCGGCATCGCCAGCCAGACACCTTCCAGACCCAGCCATTTGGGTAACAGCCAGAGAAACGGCAACTGTACCAGCATATTTCCGAGCGAAATCGCGAAAGCCATCCCGCCGCGGCCAACCGACATAAAATACACGGTGCTGATGACGATCAGACCATCCAGAAACAGGCTGAACAGGTGTAACCGGATCCCCTTGTGTGCTTCACTGATCAGCGATGTATTGTTCCCGTTGAACCAGCCAATCACGGCTTGCGGATACAGGTTCAGCAACGCGATCCAGCTGATACCAATGACTGTTGTGACTTTGCAGGCCAGCCAAACCGTCTGACGAACTTTATGATGTGCTCTTTCGCCATGAAAGTAACTGACCGGTGGCTGCATGCCTTCAGAGATCCCCTCTGCCAGCAGGTAGTACAGTGTCATCAGGTAGCCGACAATGGCATATGCGGCCACACTGGTCGCAGAACCATATTCCATGAACAGCCGGTTATGCAGGGCCACCATCATCCCGGTATAGAGATACATCACCAGACAGGATGAACCCAGCGTCAAAATCTCAAGAAGTTTGCGCCGGTTTATCTGAAATGCTCTGAAAGACAATCCCAGCTCCGAATACCGGCTCAGGAAATAGCTCAAGGCCAGCAGTGCCACTGTTCCCTGTGCCATGACCGTTGCGACAGCCGCGCCTCTCAGTCCCCAGCCCAGTTTACCGATGAAAACATAGTCCAGCACCGTATTCATGAGGGCTCCGAAGACCATGAGGCTGGTGGCAAACTTCGGCGAATCATCATTTCTGACCAGAAAAGGAGCGGCGCTGGCACCCACGGCCAAGACTGAGCATCCGATGAACACTTGTAAGTAGCTGGTGGCGAATTCGCCTGCCTGGTCAGCCGCACCCTGCAGTACCAGTAATTGCGAGCCAACGACTTGAAGCAGTGCGGATACCGCCAGTCCGGTCAGGACCACAAGCAATATCGCATTTCCCAGTGCCGCTCTTGCTTGTGTTGTGTCACGCATTCCCCGGTAATTTGAAATCAGACTGCCGGCTCCCATTCCGATCATGAGGCCGGTACCGATAAAAATGCTGATCACCGGCCAGGCGGTGTTTATTGCGGTCAGGCCATCCTGCCCCAGGTAATGTCCGACAAATATTCCGTCCACAATCTGGTAAAGGCCGTTGACAAGCATCGCCATGATTGCCGGAATAGTGAACCGGCAGAAAATCCTGCCGATGGACTCGGTTTGTTTCATAGCTTCCATTGTATTCTCTCTGCGAAGCATCTTGGTGTTACCGTGCATTCTCTGTCAGAATCAGGATGGAACGAAGTTGGATACTATCCGTTTTTCGGATGGATAATCAGTGTGAGAGAGAATGATAAATGGATGACGCAAGAGGGCTTATGTCACGTATTACCTGGAATCTGGACCAGCTGGAAGCCTTTGTGACCGCAGCCCGATGCGGATCATTTACAGCCACGGCACGACAGCTGGGCAAAGCGCAGTCACGGGTCAGTACCGCAATTGCAAATCTGGAAGCTGATCTGGGTTTCTTGCTCTTCGACCGTTCCGGTAAATTTCCCGTGCTCACTGAAGATGGCCGGGAAGTCCTGAATGATGCCGTTTCGGTGTTAACTCAGTGCCAGCGCCTTCAGTCGCGGGCTTTATCGGTTGCATCGGCCAACCCTGTGCAACTTGCCATTGCCATGGATGAAGCCGTGCCGATTGAAAACTTTGAGATGCTGTATGCCCGGTTGGCAGACAGGTTTCCGCACCTGAGTGTCACCTTGCTGAACGGTTCACAGGAAGATATCGCCAGTTGGATCGATGAGGAAAAAGCGGACATTGGTTTTGTTCTGCAGGACCACGTTCTGCCCGATTCCCTGGAACGCTATGCGATTGCCCGCACCGGACAGGCGCTGATTGTGTCTGAGAATCTCCCGCTGGCAGCTGTTCCGGCTCCGACGGAAAGCCAGCTGATTGAATATCGCCAGCTCGTGATCCGTGACCGGCTGGGGCAGGCACTTGGCAAACCGATCTCGCCCAGTTACTGGCATGTTGACAGTTTCTACCTGATATCGTCTCTGGTTATGCAGGGGATTGGCTGGGCTTTTGTGCCGGAGCATGTTGCGACAGCTGAATGGTATGAAGTGAAAACGCTGTCGACGGAAAATCTGCCCTACCAGCAGGATTTCATCTTGTCTGCGATTAAGCGGCGAGATACGGCATGGAACGCTGTACTGGAATGGTTACTGGCAGAATCACAGCAACTGTTTACTGAGGAAAAAGAAGCTTGAATGGCTGGTGTCGGAAATATTCAATAAAACCCGTTTCATAGTGGTTATCTTCAGACTGCAAGTTCATTAAGGAGATATCACATGACAAACCGACTGAGTTACTTCAACGCTGCGCCTCAGGCAATGGAAATCCTGTTACAACAGGAAAGCTATTTTCATCAGCAATTTCGCGAGTCTTCCACGATGTCCATGACCATCTGGGAGCTGGTGAAACTGCGTGTATCACAGATCAATCAGTGTGCTTATTGTATCGATATGCACAGTAAAGATGCGTTAAAACTCGGGGAAAAACCTGAAAGAATTTATGGCTTAAGTGCCTGGTGGGATATGCCTCTGTATACCGCACAGGAAAAAGTCGCACTGGCGTTTGCAGAACAACTGACCGCCTGCCAGCCGGTGTCTGATGAACTTTATCATCAGGTACTGGACACTTTCGGTGATTTGGCTATGGTAGATTTAACCGTGGCAATTAATGCCATTAATAGCTGGAACAGAATGGTAAAAGCCTTCAAACCGAAAGTCGGCATTTACCAGCCGAAATAGGATACATACTGTTTGATGGATTTCAGAATCTTCAAACCTCAGGGCTTACTGACAGACCATGTTCAGGGAATATGGTCTGTTTCCGTACCATCCGATCAGCCTGCAGTGGTCGAAAAACTGCTGTTCAGCGATGCCGGCAGCGGCATCCTGTTTAATCTGGGGTGCGAGGTCAGCTTCGGCGGCCATTGGCACCCGGCCGGAGTTGTGTTGCTACCCGTCAGTAAGGAAGCACAGCAGGTCACGATGCCACCCGGAGCGGTGTTGGCCGGAATCCGTTTTCATCCCGCCATGGGTTACAGCTTGCTGGGCAAACGTTTTGATACGCCAGTCACGATCGAACAAGGCTCAGATGATTTTCTTGTATTGCAGGTCTTACAACAACAATTGAGCCAGTGCAGCAACCACTCTGCCCGGATTGCCACCGTGTATCGCTGGATCAAGCGAACCTTTGAATTTGAGAAACTCACCCATCAGACCACGCTCGATATCGTCAGTGCCGTACAATCCAGCGGCACAGGTCAGCCTCTGCCCGTGGGAACACGCCAGATAGAGCGCCATTTTCAGAAGTGGATGGGCATAACTCCAAAACATTATCAGCGCATCATGCGAGTGAAAGAAGCGCTCGAACAAATCAAATCTGCGCCAGACATGCCCTTAGCTGATCTTGCCTTTGAGCAGGGCTTTGCTGATCAGGCACATATGACCCGTGAGTTTTCGAAAATCGCAAAAATTACCCCCAAAAAATATAGTTTGCGTGTCAAGCAGACTCTCCGTGAAAGACCTGGAAGATATCGGCGTGATATGCATCAGAATAGATAGCATCATTATTTTAAATTGAAAGTCCTGTTTTAATGTTTTGAAATAAAAGCATTAACTTTGGTGTGACTTTTATTCCCCTTTAAAATTAATAAATTACATTGTAGCCTCGTTAATATGTTAACGAAGCATGATTAAGTCGGATTTTTTAAGCGATTGTCATTTTTTTTGTGGATAAAAATAAAATGGTAAACTATTTTCGTAATGCTGTATCAAGTTTATTTGATCACATATGAGGAATAACCCGATGGCAGCTGACACCATTAAAATCGTGAACGACTCAGATACCCGTGTGCTGTTTAGTAATTTTAATGCCGGCGATAATTTTATTCCGTTTGATACGCTGTGGCTCGAACCTGGGAAAAGTGGTGAGTTGAAAACAGGCAATTTCAACGCTCTCAGTATTGTTGCTCAGGTTCAGGAGGGCGGTCGCTGGGTCGGAGGTGATCCAAAAAATAAGCCTTACGCGACGCCGGGTGATACCGTCACGTTTACGATTTCCAAAGATATATCTGGTTAATTGTTGCGAAAGATAAAGGCAGCCTGGCTGCCTTATTCGATTTTAAAAATATATTTCAAGTGATTTCTTGAATATCAGGTCAGTGATACAGACAAGAGGTTCATGTTCATGTTCATGTTCATGTTCATGTTCATGTTTCTGTTTTATAAATCGATTTTATATTTTTGAGTTTCCAACAAAACGGCACCATACAAGTCATTAAAGTAAATACCAGTAGCAGACTTGAAAAATTTAATTGATCGGGTTGATTGGAATGAATGAAGAGGCTACTGACTGCTCCGCCTAAACCGACCGCAATATGTTGAATCGCATTTTGAATTCCTGCCATTGTTGAACGCAATCCGGGGACTAAATTTGTGAAAATTGATGTCATGACGATCAGTGTTCTCGCTGAACTGACAATCATGAAACACGCAAATGACGCGAGTGCCAGCATCATCTGATGTGTGAGAAAACCTGTCAGCGCTGTGACCACCATGAGTGCTGACAATCTGTTGATCAGCCGGAAATCGGACAGGCGGTCATGACTCCTGCCATACCATTGAATCACCAGAAAAGATCCGGCACCCCCGAAGACATAGCTCAGACTGAGCAGGTTATCGGGAAGCTGCTGATTGATCACCAGCATGACTGGAAATTGCGTCGATATAGTGAATGTACTGAATACAGTCAGAAAGATGATGAAACCGAGGCGCATGATCAGTGAACGGTCTGCTGAGAAGCGGGGAATGAGATCTGCGGGACGGGGTGGTGCAGTATCTGGTTGGCTGACCCGGTTCGGGTTTGTGAGCAGAACAAGCAGTGCACACAGGCTGAAAGCACCCCCAAGAAGGTAAAAGCTGAGTGGCCAGTTTTCTTCCCCGGATACCCACAGTAAGCCCGGGACACCCAGGGTTAGTGCCAGCGGGAAGGTACTCATCAGCATGGCAATTGACCGTTTGCGCTGTTCGGCGGGTGTGGTCAGGCTTAAGTAATTCAGGTTGATCACAGCCAGCGCCCCGCCAAAGATTCCTGCAATGGCTCTTGCTGCCAGGATGGCATGGAAATGCGCTAACAAGGGCAGGCAGAAAGTCGCGATGGCCAGACCGGTCAGACAAATGAGAAGCCGATTTTTTTCCCGGAGCTGATGTTGGGTTCCCCGTATGCACAGACTCGTCAGGGTTGCTGCAATCGCATAGCTGGCAGACAGGTATCCTGCCTGTGCGGCAGAGACATGGCTGGCGGCAGTGATATAAGCGCTGAAGGGTACAATGATGAGTAAATCCAGTGCCATGAAAAAATGAATCAAGTAAGCAAGGAATATTTCCCGGCTTGAAGTGTGGTTTGGGGCTTGATGTTGAATGGTCATCGTCTCGCTCTGTATTCATTCAGTGTCAAAAATGAACATTGTATAAATTACATTTGCGGGATAAATTGGGTTTTATTGGTTTAATCATCCCAAAATTTGCTTTAATTGTGATTGAAGAGATTGAGATTCAGTGGTTGCGAAGCTTTCATGCGGTTTACACCTGCAACAGCTTTAAACAGGCAGCAGAAATGCTCGGCCTTCCGACATCCAATGTGAGCCGTCATGTGGTTCAGCTCGAGGAGAAAATGGGTACCCGTTTACTGCAGCGAACCACCCGGCGTATGAGTCCGACAGAAGCGGGTCATCAGCTGTTTGCCTCGACGTCACCACTGATGACTGCTTTGAATGATGCGCTGGAAGATATCAGCCAGCATTCGCAAAGGGTCGCCGGGCAGTTGAAGATCCTGATGCCCGACTTGCCAGAACTGGCAGAGGTTCTTGTCACCTTCAGCCAGGCCTATCCGCAAGTCAGTATTTGCTGCGAAACCAGCTTAAATCCGAAAGAAGATTTGCTGGATGGCTTCGATCTGGTGCTGAGTTTTCACCGGGGGGCACTGGATGACAGCGGCTGGGTGGCGAAAGAGGTATCGCGCTGGGCGAGTTGCATTGTGGGCTCCCCGGATTTGATTGCACGCTGTGGAGTGCCTGCCACGGTAAATGAATTGCGTCAGATGCCCTGTATTACCAGTCTGACGGCGTTAAACGGTATGCCCTGGATATTTAAGGGGAGCAAAGGCCGTTCTCAGACGATTCCGGTAACTTCTTCGTTTAAAGCCAACAGCGGCAACATCGCCACAAAAGCTGCGTTAGCAGGGTTAGGCTTCGCCATTCTGGCTGAGGTGGGTTGTCGCGGTGCTCTTGAGGCCGGGCTGCTTGAGAAAATCACGCTGGAAGCGGAGCCCGAGGATCTGGTGCTGTATGCTTTTTACGCCGGGAGAAAGCATCTGCCCCACAAAATTCATGCATTTCTGACGCACCTCGACTCGTATCTGAAGTTGTGAATCTTCATCCGTGCACAGTCTTCGTTGTGCTGTTGGTTTTTGCGATTCCTTGGCACAACTCAACAAATCCCCTGCTTGTCAGTAGCCCTGGCCGGGGGGCTATGGTAGAACAATGACCTCAGAAAAATTATCTTGATATGAATGACTTAGTCAGGAGTTCGGTATGGCAATCACAATCCGCCATATGGAAGAAAAAGATATGGATAGCCTGTGTGATATCTATTCTTTTTCAACGGTGCTGGAAAATACTTCTCAGTTCATGCATTTGGGCAGTAAAAGAGTTCAGGCGATATTTGCGTCTCCTGAACTGATCACTCTGGTTGCTGATTTAGATGGCCGGGCTGTGGGGCACGTGACTTTGGTGACCCGGAACAAGCCGAAAGAAAAGCACATTGCCGGTATCGTGATCGCGGTTCATCCGGAGTTTCACGGCAAAGGGGTGGGATCAATGCTCATGGCCGAAGCAATCGATCTTTCTGATAACTGGCTGAATATTCTGCGGCTGGAACTGGACGTGAATACTGACAACGCCCCTGCCATTGCATTGCACCGGAAATTTGGGTTTGCGCTGGAAGGGGAAAAGAAGCTGGCGACTTTCAAATCAGGCAATTACGCCGATTTGTATATGATGGCCCGGCTTGCAAGCTGGCACAAGGTATGAGAAAGTTGTGCGCGTTGTGGTGACGGACCTGCCTGCAAGCGGAAGTCACCAGCTTCGTATAACCCCGCTAATAGGGTGTGGGGGTCTCTACCAGAATCCGTAAAATTCTGATTACGAAGAGTAAAGCCGATGAATCGCTTTTCTCTTTGTCGTGATCAGAGCCTCTCTTATCTCCATCAATTCAGAAAAGCTGTTCATCATCCTAATCAACGTATTGAGAACCCGATGAAGAGCACCTTATGAATCAATTTATTGCCGGACTGCCAAAAGTCGAACTGCACCTGCACATTGAAGGTTCACTGGAACCAGAACTGATGTTTGAGCTGGCTGCACGGAATCAGATCGCGATTCCTTTCCGCTCTCCGGAGGAAGTCCGGGCTGCGTACCAGTTCCATAACCTGCAATCGTTTTTGGATATCTACTATCAGGGCGCCAATGTTCTGATCCATGAGCAGGATTTTTATGATCTGACCTGGGCGTATTTGTTGCGCTGTCAAGCAGACAACGTTGTCCACACGGAAATTTTCTTTGATCCGCAAACACATACCGATCGCGGTATTGCTTTTGAAACTGTTGTGAACGGGATTCACCGTGCGCTGGAAAAGGGCAGGGAAGCACTGGGCATTTCCAGTTTGCTGATCATGTGCTTTCTGCGTCATCTGGATCAGGCATCTGCCTTTGAGACCCTGGAACAGGCGATGGCTCATCGAGACAAGATTATCGGCGTTGGGCTGGACTCTTCTGAACAGGGGAATCCGCCGGAAAAATTCAAAGATGTTTTTCAGCGTGCTTTACAGGCCGGTTTTCTGACGGTAGCGCATGCCGGGGAAGAAGGTCCCTCTGAAAATATCACTAAAACGCTGGATTTGCTGGGAGTAACCCGGATCGATCATGGGGTGCGCTGTACCGAAGACCCGGAACTCATGAAACGGTTGATTCTGGAGCAGGTGCCATTAACTGTTTGTCCGCTCTCTAATCTGAAGCTGAAAGTCTTCGAGGAGATGGACGCTCACAATATCGTTGATTTGTTGCGAAAAGAGATGTGCGTCACGATTAACTCGGATGATCCGGCTTATTTTGGTGGCTACATGACGGATAACTTTCATGCTGTCGCAGAAGCGCACCCGATGAACTGTGAAGAAATTGCTCAGTTCACGCTGAACGCCATTATGGCGAGTTTTATCAGTGACGCAGAAAAACAACGGCTGACACAGCTGACATTAGATTATCTGGCGCGTTTTCAGATGTCTTAACGAAATGACAAAAGAGCCGCGGTATCTGCGGCTCTTTCATCAGCAAGGTTGTTAAGCACAAACCAGATTTGCCAGTTTTGTCAGAATTGCTCTCAGGCGGTTGTCATCCAAATTCAGCAGGTTATCGCCGATATACCATTCGATGTATGACTGATCAGGCAGGGCTGCTTGCTGTGGGTTACCCAGCCAGACTTTGTCTTCCTGTGCGAAATTGTCACGAATGAGGGTCGCTTTTTCGGCACTGACCGGAAGATAAAGATGCAGCATATTGGCCTGTGGTGCGGCAGGATTCGGGGTGAATTGCCGATATTCACTCAAGATGCGGTAGAGCTGCTGAGTGCGTTCAAACAGTGCCGGCATTTGTGCCAGCCGCTGGTCAAACTGCATCGCGGCTGACACGGCGTAAGGCGTTCGATGGACAACATTTCCGCCCTGACGTTGTGTCCAAACTCTGGCTTTCTCAATGAAGTCCTTGCTGCCGAGCAGCATGGCTCCGCCTAAACCGGCAACGCCTTTGTAGAGCGAGACATAAGCTGAATCAAACCCGGCAGTGATTTCCTGATAATCACGGCCATAGCCGGCTTTCGTCTCCCAGAGCCGCGCACCATCCAGATGCAGATGAATTCCTTTTTCACGGCAGTGCGATTTGATGTCGTTCAGCGCTTCCCATGAAGGCAGCTGGCCGCCAATCTCGCGCATCGGAAGTTCATACAGCACAGCTGCAATGTCATCCGGCCAGGCGGTCAGATCGTCGAGTGTCCAGGGCTGATAAGGGTGACCGACAGGCAGGATGCTGAACCAGTCTTGAAGCTGATAATTCTGGCCTTCGTGCAGGTAAATATGGCTGGACGGATGCATCGCAACCACAGGATTTCTTTTTGCAGTACAGGCTATCCGCAGTGCTGTCGGCTGTGTCATCGTGCCGGTCACAACGAAGAGGCCAGCTTCAAACCCAAGCAAAGATGCGATTTTGGTTTCAAAGCTTTGTAAAAATTCACCCTGACCATAGATATCGTGATCAATGTGATGCTCTTTGCACCAGTCTGCCATGTTCTGAAACATCTCTGCTGGTGAAACCGTGCGATTGCCCGGGATGAAGACCGTGCATTGTGAGCGTAAATCCATGCCCAGAAACTCCTTGAAAGATAGGTTTTATTCCCTTGATTGAGCTGGAAATATTATGGTTATCTTCCAAGGCTGGCAAAATTATGGATTAAATTTTTGAGCTGAAGCCGCTTATTTACCTGATTGAGGAACAAAAGTTAGTACACGAATCGGGAAAACTCACTCTCAATGGATGCATAGAGCTCTGATATCCACACCGGAGAATGGTTCGAAACAGGACGAATCGGTGCTTTTCTCGGGTCATGTGGCGCGATGACGACTTCGGCATTTTGATGGCCGATTTTACCAACCAGGGTAAAGAGTTCTTCAATCGCGCTGTCACCAATGGCGAGGCATCCGATCGATGCAGCCTTACCATGAATGAAAATATTGTTGCCCGGGCGGGTACGGCCTTCAAGATCTGCGTATTTTCTGTCGAAATCATTCGGATAGTTGAGTTTCATGGACAGGTGAAAACGACTGTTCGGATTCAGGCCGATAATCTTATAAATGCCTTCCGGGACCTGGCGGTCACCTTCTTTCAGTTTCGGGCCTGCTTTACCGCTTGCTGCCGTGACAGGGTAACTGTATACAAAGTGATGGTTGCCCTGCTTATCTATGGCCCAAAGCTCGAGTTTTTTTTCTTCTTTCAGACCAAGAAGAGCGATTTTTTCAGGTGGATAGGCGACATTTGCTTTTTTAAACCGGTATTTCAGTCGTTGCTCTGAAAGATGGCCGTACACTGCTAAAACATCATCAACGGTGCGCTGTCCATTTGTTGTCGAAACAAATTGGCTGTGAGCACAAAAAGTTGTAAATACTGTGAGTAAAGGTATGAATTGTTTTAAGTATTTTAAAATAAACATATCAGTATTGCATATTATATCCCTGTAAAGTAATTACATAATAAGATTTAGATGTCATCGTTGTCTTCTGCGCTTTGTTAATTTTTGCCACAGATCGACAAATTATATGATCCGGATATGCACTTTTTTGATGTGATTACAGAGACCTGATGACGTTCCCTGAATATTGTCATCAGGTCTTTCAATTGAATATATTCTGTGAACTGGTTGATAAACCAATAAAAATTATTCAGCGTGACTTACAGGGAAACATCCTTAGCGCAAAAGACCTGGCTCATGTCGGTAGTGCCGTAGCAGGTCAGATTCTCTTTCAGGATATCGTAGGGAATTTTTAAGCCAAGTTTTCCATTGATTGTAATTGTGTCTTTCTCTTCGCTCGAAGTGTGTGACAGGGTAGAACCATCGCTGACAGACCAGTTGCTGATATACTCAATGGCATTCGCGCAGACAGTAATAGAGCAGGATGCCGGGGCTGTTGACTCACTGCTGATGATCAGGCATTGAGCTTCTATTTCACCGCAGCCGGCAAAAGCTGAAGCATTCATGAACAGCACGGAGGTCAGCGCAAAAGAGAGATTTCTCAGAGGTTTCATGTACGGCATTGACTGTCCTTATGTATGGGAATCAAGACAAATTGTTTGAACATTTTATAAGGCGGTTGATTTCAAGCTGTTGTTAATTGTCATGAGATGAATTTTTTATATCCAGGTCTTCATCTGACTCTGAGTTAATTTGTTTTTTAACGCCTGAATAAAAAGTTCATCGCCCTTATTTTTTGTTGATAAGACGATATTAAACCAAACACCCGCTTCGATCGCACTGACCCGATAAATTCGGGCATTCCGGATATTTTTATACTGTATTGGTTTGACAGAGGCTATCTCATCAAAGGGCATTTCAATGACAGATAATTTCTGATTTTCAGATTGATTGTAATGTATCAGTAGATGATCTGTCAGAATCGTACCACCCTCTAAGACAGACCTTGTTCCGTAAGAGTAAAAGTATTCAATCTGATCTTCACCGGAAATAATATAGTGGCTGATTAATGTATTCAGTGTGCTTTGTGAGAGTTGTTCGCCCGTCTGTACTGTGGATTCCGGTACAGATCGGAGCATAATGAACTGGACGGCAGCCATCAAAAGCAGAAAGACAATGATGACGGGCGCGATGGCCTTCAAAATGCCGCGATACTTAGTGTTGTGATTTGAGTTCACCGGTTTTCCATCGTTGTGCAATATCAATGTCCCTTTCGCTGTGCTTGCCTGGCAAAAAAACAAAGGCAGCACATCGTGGCAGAAGCTATCTATTCTACGTGAATTTGACCATTTGTATATTGACCGGATGGATGTATGTAAAACATTGTACTGAATGGTCGTCGCGTCATTTGGAGAAAGCAAAGGGCAGAGAGGTGAATGTCTGTCTGCCCGATTTTCAATATTAAAATGTTATTGAGGATTTCGTTGAACGACATCACAGCGAAGTACAGACTGATCTTTAATCAGGTCGGCTAAGTGTTTTCGGCTTTCCAGATAATGTGAAGTTTGTTTGTGGACTGCCAGCGCAGCCTCGCTGGTATAGATCTCATAAAGATAAAAACAATGATCGTTCTCTTGAGAGACCATTACATCAAACACCAGGCAGCCTTCTTCATTCTCTACCGATGCTGTCGCATTTTCTTTCATGATGGAGAGGTATTGCTCGCTGTAGCCTGCCTTCACAACATTCTTCACGACGATACAAAACATAATAACTGTCTTCCTTTTCAGTGAATCATTTTTCAGCCAGGGATTGAGCTGAATTGCGATGTATTGTATACAATAGTTGTCTTTTTTGCACGCGGAGTAATCTTGTATGGCTCGGCGTCCCAAACCATTGAACGGACTCAGACATTTAGCGCTGGCAGTACACCCGTTTGAGGAATGTGTTCGGTTTTATACAGAAATAATGGGTATGGAAGTACTCAGAAAAGCCAATGAACACCTAATTTACCTGAGTTGCGGAAATGACAATCTGTCATTGAGCAGAGCACATGAAAACCAGGACAACCAAAATCAGTCGCTGGATCATTTTGGCTTCATTGTGGACAGCAAAGAAGAGCTGCAAGCGTGGTATGAATTTCTGAAATCACAAGGCGTACCATTACTTGACCGTCCGCATGATCACAGCGATGGGGCACGCAGTTTCCATTGTACCGATCCTGCCGGGAATGTGGTGCAACCCTTGTATCACCCGGCTGTTTCCGGACAACGCTTGCGTTAAACAGTGTCTGAGTTGAGCAACGCATGTGGTACTGCGCGCGTTGCTCAGCTGGTTTCAGTCGTTTACTTCTGAGTCAGCAGGTAGTCCAGGATCTCAACCACTTGTGCCGGAGAGGTCGCCCAGGCATTGGCACTGGCATCGACTTCTTTCAGCGGGTGAACAATATCTTCACTGTGAAGCGTAATGTAAGGTTTATTCAGCGCAGCACAGAAACCTGCATCAAAGGCTGCATTCCACTGCTTGTATTGCTCACCAAAACGAATGATGGCGAGATCGCACTGTTTGATCAGATTCTGAATTCGGATTGCATTCACCTTTGCCGACTGATGATCACGCCAGAATCCGTTGTTTTCTTTGCCCAGAACATCGCCCGCCGCATCACTGCTGTCGTGATCGGTCACAGCTGAAGTAAACACAATTTTCAGGTCTCTGGCCTGACAGCCCTGAATAATTTGTTCACGCCAGTCGGTATGAATTTCACCTGAGAGATAGACATTCCACGTCATGACATCACCTTCCATTTATTGTCTTTGTTGATAATTTCATGGTTTATTGTACACAACTTTTGAATTTTCGCACGCGGGCTTGTCGGAAGCAATGCAGCCTCAGGTGTCTGTGCCTGTCAATACGTCAGGACCGGAGATGCCGGATTCATGAAATGGCCGGGCCGGATCAATTTGAGCCAGATATTTCGGGTTCATGGATGAGAGTTGAAGCATTGTCCCGACGGGCATGAAAATGGGGCTGGTGTTTTGAAGTGTTATATAAACTTGCGAATTTCCCGGGCAAAGAAGAAAAGTCGCAAGTTTCATCCGATCGGTTGATCAGTCCACCAGGGTGATCACAGTCAGTTTAGGAGCTTTATAATTCCAGAATTCGTGGCAGCCGTTGACCCAGCCAGTAATCGATTTTCCGGAAGCCTTTGCGGTTAATGCGAGCGAAAACATCTCTTTTTCATAGGGAGATTCTTTGTTAATGACTAAGAGTCTTTCTCTGTCTTTGTCGCACTGTTCAGTATGTCGTTTTACGCCATCAGGTGCGATTTTCACAATGATCATATTTGAGTCATGAACAGTGACACTTTCCACTTTGACAGGGCCAAAGTCGCTGTTTGCAGACACAAATGGTGTCATCAGTAAGGCTGCCGCACAGACAATCTTTTGATTTATCTTTTTTATCATGACGATATTTCCTTAATAAAAGTGAGTTCGAATCAAATTCAAGGCAGGGATTGTACAGAAACACATTGCACATGAGAAACAGTTGTAATGCGTTTCTGTGATTATTTTGTGGTGCTTGATTCAAATCTCTTTTATCTGAAACAACGTTCGGCCCATCGGGTCAGGCCTGCGGTGACTGAGCCAAAGTAATCGCCGACAACAATCGGCACTCCGGGTAAGCGCTGCTCGATTAATTGGCGTAAGATCGGTGAACGGGCACTACCGCCTGTCATGAAAATCACTTCCGGGGCACATTGTGCCTGAATGAGCGCTTCATGAATCAGTAAACTGATTTTCTCTGCATTGCTG
Source organism: Photobacterium sp. R1 (assembly GCF_054600795.1). Taxonomy (NCBI): domain Bacteria; kingdom Pseudomonadati; phylum Pseudomonadota; class Gammaproteobacteria; order Vibrionales; family Vibrionaceae; genus Photobacterium; species Photobacterium sp. R1. The sequence continues at coordinate 121,866 of NZ_BAAHZP010000009.1, read as the reverse complement.
CTGACGGCTTCTGCCAGCTCAGTGTCCGTACAGTGAAGCGGGAGTGTCTCCTGACCAATTTTCAGCTGCGCACCGGCGCTTGCGCGATCGGACAGCGCTATCTTCATCAGTTCCGCTTCGCGGACCAACTGATGGCCGAGGGAATGGTGATACACCTGCAATAAACGTTTCAGTACGTCCGGTTCAGCAGAGTCTCTGACCAATTGCTGCAAAACTGCCAGGTTGCTGCTGGCATAAAAGTCACTTTGTGCGGCGACATTGTTAATGGCAACAGGATTCCAGAACTGGCTGACTGGTGCCGCGAGGCCTCGCTGACTAACCGTGTTTTTGCCCAGCTGCGGCATGATGTGCTCAAAGGCGAGGGCAATGTCCAGATCGTTTCCGCCGACGCGGCTGCCACTGTGCGCCAGTAGTCCGGCTGAACGGTCAGTTTTGCTCAGCCAGCCCGGGCCCATCTGCAGAACGGAGCAGTCTGTTGTCCCGCCGCCGATATCAACCACGAGCACTGTGGTGTCTTTTTCCAGCTGGCTTTCATATTCTAATCCGGCAGCAACCGGCTCAAACTGAAACTCGATCTCTTTGAAACCCGCACGGGTAGCTGCGCGTTTCAGAATATTCTCGGCCTGTTCGTTGGCTTTTTCGCCACCGGTCCCCTGGAAGTTAATCGGACGACCAATCACGGCCTGAGTGATCGGGGCCTGAATCTGCATTTCACTCTGGCGCTTGATGTTCGCCATCATGGCGCAGACTAAATCTTCGAACAGGCTGAGCTGGATATCGACCAGACCGGAAGCGCCAAGGAAAGACTTCGGGGATTTGACGTAATAGACTTCGTCCGGATCAGCAAGATAACTGTCCAGTGCCTGCTGGCCAAATTGTAATGCCTGTGCATCTACGACAATGTCGTCTTCTTTATTTGCAGCAATGGCTCGACGAAGTAACTGTTCACCGGTCTGGCTGGCTGGTTTGATGTCATAATGACGAAACAACGCTTCGCTGACCGCATCACGTGTCGGTGCTGCGAGGGTCGAAGGGATGTAAAAGCGGTTGCCTTCCAAAGGAAGTAGCTGGGGCTGACCATTCTCCATGATGGCAACAGCGCAGTTTGCTGTGCCGTAGTCAAATCCGATATACATAACTCCCTCCTGACAATTGAAAAGCCGGACAGTCTACGTGATTTACCGGCGGTGACAAGCAAAAGGGAGCGCAGCAAGGCGCAGTATGAACTCAGCGATACAGTTTTTTGAAGAACTTTGAAGTGAGCGTATAGTCGTAGCGGAGCTGGACCAGGGAGTAGATCAGAGTCGAGCCTGCAACTGTTCCCCACGGGTAAAAGAAAAACAGGATGATCCCGAACAGCATCGTGGCTTTTTCTGCCCAGCGATGAAGCACCAGCAGGCTGTAACCAGCACACAAATGGAGGATAGTCATCATCACGGCCAGCAGGACCTTATACAGATTGTCGGTCTCAATGTTCATGATGCCGTCAATTGCGGCCTGAAAACCAGAGACGATCCCGACGATCAGCCAGATGAGGGCATAAAGTGCGTGAAATGCAACCGCCAGTCTGTATTTGAGAGAGTATTTTGAACGCAGAGAATTTGACTGAGATTGCTCTCCTTCACTGCACTTTCGACACATTTCTGCTGGTGTGCCATCGGGCCTGTCCAGCGTTCTGACACCACATTTTACGCAGTACATGATTGGCACACCACAGTTCTGATTTCCCCTGAATCTTTATCCTGAACTCAGCTTCGTGCTGAGGGGCCTGTTTGTTAACAACAAACCCATTAATTATGATTCCATATATTTCAGTGTTATTTAATATGTGTTTGTTGTTTTTTTGCTGTGAAATCGATTGTAATCACGAAAATTGCTGTGGGCATCTCATTTTAATGAACGAAAAAACCTATTGCATAAGCTGATGAAAATTAAGAATTAAATTGATTAGAATATTCTGATTTACGGTTATGGGTAAAATTGATATGAAATGCATCTGAACTCAGCAGGAAGGAGATTTTGTCGATTGTCAGTGCATGAAAAGTCAACGGTGCTTTCGCTTTATTTCTGTAAAATAAAAGCATTCACTGCTTTTTCACTCATTTTAAGGCGTTTTTATTCACTTTAGTCTCTCTGAAAGCTGACTCAGCGAATGCTTAAATTCATCCGCAAAGAGCTTGGTCAGACACTCATTCATGCCATTTATCTTTCGTGTGAAGCAGATCCGGCAAACAGCTGAAAAAAGCATCAACCAGCTGCGGGTCAAAATGGATCCCGCTGTTCTCGCGGATATAATCTGAGGCATCTTCGACAGACCAGGCGGTTTTATAGGGACGTTCGCTGGTCAGGGCATCAAACACATCCGCGATGGCTGTGATTCTGGCTTCAACGGGAATGGCTTCTCCTTTTAACCCGTGCGGATAACCGGAACCGTCCCACTTTTCGTGATGATAAATCGCAATATTACGGGCAATCTGCATCAGCTCGGAGCCGTCATCTTCCAGGATTTCTGCGCCTATCACGGTATGGTCTTTCATCACAGCCCATTCTTCCTGTGTGAGCTTGCCTGGTTTGTTCAGAATGTGCTCAGGAATACCAATTTTGCCGATATCGTGCATGGGGGCAGCATGTAGCAGTGTTTCCGACCAGGAAGCGCTGAATCCGGCGGCAAGCGCAATCGAATGGACGTAATGACTCATACGGATGACATGATGCCCGGTCTCATTATCTTTGTACTCCGCAGCTTTGCCGAGCATCTGAACTACGGACAAACGTGTTGATTTCAGTTCTTCCACCCGAACCAGTGAAAGATGGTTTTTGACCCGTGCACGCACAATCGGAGGGCTGACTGGCTTGGCAATGAAATCTACGGCGCCTAATTCAAAGCCTTGAGCTTCATTTTGTGCATCGGACAGGGCCGTGACAAAAATTACGGGAATATTCCGGGTCTCGATAACCGTCTTTAGTTGCTGGATGACTTCAAAACCGGACAGGCCGGGCATCATGACATCCAGTAAGATTAAATCGGGCTTCTCTGCACATGCCAGCGCCAGTGCCCGGCTGCCATCTTTGGCAAAGATCAGACGATACTCTGAAGAAAGAATATTTTTCAGCACCTGAAGATTCGCGGGTTCGTCGTCCACCAGAAGCAGTGTCTTTCGTTTAAGCATGTTCGATCTCCGTGTGCTGAAGACTGTCCAGATAGTCATTGAGTAAAAGTGCGGCTTGTTCCAGCTCGAAGTTATTCATGGCAGATTCGACCGATTCTGCCAGCGCTTCCGGTAACTGAGTTTTCACTGCCATAAATGTGCTTTCCGGGTTTTCACCCTGCGACAGCTGCCGGGCAATGTTTCGAATGTCCTGTTGTCTCAGCGCCGGCCGCGGCGGGTTGTCAGCTTCACCGGATGTGATCGAACCGGCTGAACTGAGCCGATCATGAATGGCGTTAAAGCGGTCTCGGTACTGGCTGAACAGCGGTACGGTGTTTTGTTCCCGTTGCAACGCCTGCTCCAGTTGCATCATGCAGTGATGGATGGCCGGCAGGCAGAGGTTACCTGCGATGCCTTTTAACCGGTGTATATGGGAAAGGGCTTTCGTCTGACGGCCGCTCAGCAGGCGCGCCAGGTAGTCCGGGTGGTGATGCGTCTGATTGATAAACTTTTGGATCGCAGCGAGCTGGGACTGTTCCGAGCCCCAAAGCTGACGGCCTTTTTCAAGATCAATATGCATCTCAGCGTTGGAAGACTGAGGTCTGGCTTGCGGATCCACATCGACAGCAATACCCATCAGATGGGCGATTTCAGATTTCAGGTCATGAATGTCGATCGGTTTGACAGCAAAGCCGCTCATTCCGGCGGCTAATGCATCACGCCGGTCTTTTTCCAGAACGCTGGCGGTCAGTGCAATGACGGGAACAGGCTGAAGTCCTTCAGAACGTTCATAGGCCCGGATAGCTTTGCAGGCTTCGAGGCCATTCATTTCCGGCATCTGAACATCCATCAGGATAATATCAACCGGTGTGTTCTGAACGATAGTCAGTGCTTCCTGACCTGTTCTGGCTGTCAGCAGATGGTGGTGGTCTCTTTTTAGCAGCCCGGTCATGAGCTCCAGATTCTGCTCGACATCATCAGCGATCAGGATAGTCATTGGCGGGATGTGTATCTGGTGAGTCAGATGCTCTTCCGCTTTCGACGGTTCGCCTCTCTGCAGGGGCAGATCCACTTTGAATGTTGACCCCTCACCCAGCTGGCTGTTGACACTGATATGGCCTCCCATCAGTTCTGCCAGCTGCTTGGCGATGGTGGTCCCCAGTCCCGTGCCGCCAAAACGGCGTGACATGGTTGAGTCTGCCTGAGAGAAGGGAGCAAAGATGGTATGGAGCCGGTCTGCCGCAATGCCGATGCCAGTGTCTTTTACTTGAATGGTGATGCCTTGGGCCCGGCTGGGCGTGAGATTCAGTGTCACAGAACCTCGTTCGGTAAACTTCACCGCGTTGCTGAGCAGATTCAGAATAATTTGCTGGATACGCAGGGGATCCCCCTGGTAAAACTCACTCATCTGCACATCGTAATGCAGGTTCAGTTCGATTCCCTTTTGGTTGGCAATCAGCGATTGAGTCGCGATCAGTTGCTCGCATATCTGGCGCAGGGAAAAATGTCGTGTTGTAAGTTGTGTTGTGCCGCTTTCCAGCTTGGCGGAGTCCAGTACATCATTCAACAGGTTGAGCAGCGTCTGGGCGGAGTTGCGGATTATCCCTAAATGTCTTTGTTGCTCCGGATGCATCTCGCCGTCAAGCATCAGTTCCGAAAAACCGATGATGGCATTCATCGGCGTTCTCAGCTCATGGCTCATATTCGCCAGAAATGTACTTTTCGCCTGGGCTGCAATTTCTGCTTCTTCTTTTGAACGCCTGAGTTCGGCTTCCATTTTTTTCTGCTGGCTGATATCCGTGATGACCCCGACAAAGGTGCTGACACCATGGAGTTTCGATTCACCTAAAGACAGACGGATCGGCTTCATTAATCCATTCTTCTGCAGGGCAGTCACTTCCCGGCCAACCCCGATGATGCGTGCCTGACCGGTTTTCAGGTAGCTGTCCAGATAAGAATCATGTGCGCTTCTATAGGGCTCCGGCATCAGCATGCTGATATTTTTGCCCAGAACTTCGCTCTCATGATAGCCAAGGATGCGCTCAGCCGATGCGTTAAAAGAAAGAATGGTGCCGCGGTGCGAAATTTTGATAATGCCGTCAACCGCGGTGTGAATGGTGGCTTTCAGTTCGGCGGCCGTTTCTTCACTGCGCTGGAACAGCGCGCGATATCTGGCCAGAGCATTCGTGGTGGTAATCAGTAAGCTGAGTGCGACAGTCACGACAGTAATTGTGATGGCCAGCAGGTAATGATGCTGATTGTCGGAGGCAAATTCTGGGTCCGGCTGACCCACAAACCGCGTTGCTTCCATCGCGGTATAGTGCATACCGGCAATCGCTAATCCCATGACGACACTGGCGATGAGCTGAGGGAGGTAACCGGTCAGGTTCAGACGTTTTCTCAGACCAAAGCTGATCCACAATGCCAGTGTGGCCAGGGAAGCAGCAACCACAATCGAAAGCATGAACAGCACAGGATCATACTTCAGGGCAGGTCCAAGAACCATTGCTGCCATACCAATGTAATGCATGGCGCCGATCCCCAGTCCGACCGTTATCCCGCAAAGCAGCAGCCGGGCATTGCTGACGGTCTGCTTGGTCAGCAGATGCAGCGTTACCCAGGAGGCCAGAAAACTGGGTAGAACTGACAGCAGGGTAATGTTGATTTGGTAATTCACCGTCGTACAGAGTTCAAAAGCCAGCATGCCAATGAAATGCATGGCCCAGACACCGACTCCCAGGGATGCTGCGCCTGTCAGAATGTGAATGCGCCGCATGACTTGGGTTGGACTTTGCTTCGCTAATTCAGCCAGAGACAGAGCGAGCAAAGATGCACCGACAGAAATCAACAGGGAGATAGCCACCAGCGTTAAATCATATTCGCCGGAAAACAGCAGGCTGGGGTCTGTGTTGCTGGTGATGAAATAGCGGGAGAATAAATCTGAAATCATTGCTCAGTGATAACCGGCAGCAAACAGGCCCGCAAATACAGAAAGGACAATTGGTGACTTGACGATTCCTGCACCTGACATCACGCTGCATATCGGTGTCGGCGGATAAGTGAATGTTCGGCGCAACATTATCTTTTCAGTCCGGAAGAGTAAACCTTCGTACCGTGAGCTCGTGCCAATAATCAGCGAATGTTCAATCATCTGCTTCTTTTCGGGGCAGTGGGTGATTCAACAAAAGGCAAGAATGTACAAGATGCGTGCTGACTTTTATCGTATCGTGTCTGCGGCGTCGTTGGATGTAAAGTGAGTCAGAGACCATGAAAAATGAACATGTGCCCGAAGTATCGACATCAGCAGAACCTGATGGGCGTGGGTTGTTACTGAACAGGCAGGAAAAGTGGCGGTTATTCAGACAAGGGGCGCTGGCAGTATCACCCTTGTGCATTGCAGTCGTTCCATGGGGATTGTTAGCGGGCTCATTTGCGATTGATGCCGGGCTGGATGTGTTTCAGAGTATGGCGATGTCCGCGATTGTGTTTGCAGGTGCGGCTCAGCTCGTCGCAACCGGTTTGATCAAAGCGGGCGTGGGGCTGTTCACGATTCTGCTGACCACGTTTTTCATCACATCCCGGCATTTGCTTTACAGTATCACCATGAGACAAACCATCAGTCCGCTGCCACTGCGCTGGCGGCTGGGGTTAGGCTTTCTGCTCACCGATGAGCTGTTTGCGTTGTGCGGAAATCAGACACCGCAACGCTTTCAGCCCTGGTATGCCTTAGGTGCAGGGTTATGGTTCTATGTCAGCTGGAATCTCGCCACGATTGCCGGCATTTTCGCGGGTAAGTTTATTCCCAATCTGGAAAGTCTGGGGCTCGACTTTGCGATTGCTGCGACTTTTATTGCCATTGTGATTCCCACAATTCAGCGCTGGCCCGTTCTGGTGGCCGTGGCTGTGGCTTTATTGGCCTCAGTGTTGATGGCTGCACTGGAAATTGAAGGAGGGCTCATGATTGCGAGTTTACTGGCAATGATCTGCGGTTATTTAACGGAACGATGGGTTGGAAATCATCCGATAAATCGTGAAGGTTCTGAAACTCAGCAGGGAGAATTAAAATGACGTGGATCATTATCATCACAATGATGCTGGTTATCTTTGTCAGCCGTTATCTGTTTTTAGAGCCCAGGCTGCCGATAAAGCTGAACCATCAGACACAACGTTTTCTCAGTTACTCGGGTCCTGCCGTATTAACGGCAATTTGGGCGCCTATTGTTTTTTTGCCTGAAAATAATGGGATTGATGTCACTTATCATAACCCATATTTTATCGGCGCTTTGGTTGCAGCAATAATTGCATGGAAAACAAAGAATGTTTTATTCACGGCTGTCCTCAGTATGGTGGTGTTTTTTTGTGCGTCATTTTTTATAAATTAAGACTTTATTGCTTATGCTTTTGATTTAAGTGAAATTCTCTCTTTTGAGAAATGCGGCCGACATAACCTCATTCTATAGTTTACCCATCGTCTCATCTTTCGTAACGCTGCCCGTTTCAGGGCGGCCGATACATGCGTGGAAAATAAGAAAGAGGTTAATATGGCCATGCAAGCATCTAAAGGCAGACAACCGATATCCATCCCTACAAAATTAACCGGAACATTTTTTCTGGTTATTTCGACCATCTTTTCAGCTCATATAGAGGCAAAAAGTGACAATCACAATGAAACCGATTTAAGTTATCTGGAGGAACTTGGCAAACGGTTATTTTTTGAAAATATCTCTGACCCTGAGCGAATGTCATGTGCTACCTGTCATGCCCCGAGTACAGGGGGGACTTACGGTGTTTCCGGTGTGAATTTACATCAGGTCGCTGTGACAGGGGCGAGACCGCATTTAAGACCGCAGGACATTGAGCTTCTGGGCCTGCAAGGTAAAACGACCACGAAAAATGCAGGGACACTGAAACCGCCGACAAATCAGTACACCATTTTCCTCGATAAAAATGGTAACCCCTTTGGTTTAGGGCGCCTGAAAGACCGGGGTGTTGCCCCATGTGGTTTCTTTCCTTGTGGGGGGGCATTCTGGAATGGTCGTGCTCCTGGTGACATCGTTGAACAAACGAATGCAGTGTTTATGCCTTCGGATGCGTCCTGGCTGAAATTAAACGAGTATTCAAAATATCTCGGCCCTCTTGCTGATCAGGCCTTTGCCAGCCCATTTTTGAACCCTGTTGAGCAAAATCACAAGTCAAAATCCGATGTATGTCAGCAAGTTGAAGGTACGAAATGGGGGAGTGAACTGTATTATCTGTCCTGGAATGTGCCTTTAGACTGCCAGAGCGAAGATGGCACGAATCAGGCTTTTGCCCGTTTTGCTGTCGCGCTCGCGGCCTGGCAAATGTCCGCGGATAATAACCGTTTCTCGTCTAAAAGAGATATGGCTCTGGCCAGTGATGCAGACCACAAATTTCCTTTGGATGGATTTACCCAGCTTGAAAATGACGGGCATGAACTTTTCTACGGAGAAGCCGGATGCTCAGCCTGTCATAGCGGTGGCGGAGATGGGACCGATCCGGAGGAACGCTACACGGATGATAGTTATCACTCCATTGGTGTTCCGAGAAACTATGAAATCCCGGGGTCTCCAGAACCAAATCCGGGTGTCGATCCAACGTTGATCCAGTTTGGCCTGACATCAACGGTATTCGGAATCCCGCATGCGTTCAGAGGTCATCATAAAACGCCGACTTTAAGAAACGTTGATAAACGGAAGGGGAAAGGCTTCATTAAGGCTTATACCCATGGCGGCTGGTTCAAGAGCTTAGAAAGTCTGGTGCATTTCTACAATACATCGAATGTGAATGGCGAAACGGCAAAAGGATTTAATATTAAGCGTTGTCCGGAAGGTATCGTGACGGAGAAAGACGCACTGGCGAATAATTGCTGGCCTGCACCTGAAATTAATTCACCGTTCAGTTCGTTAGGGGCGGTTAACCCGGCCACGGGAAGAACGTTCACCGGAGATTTAGGGTTAACTGAGTATCAGGAATCAGCAATTGTGGCGTACTTAAAAACGCTGTCGGATACCACAACCATAGAACCACCGAAGCCTTATCAATCCAGCAGTCAACAGAAGAAAAAATAGTGTGGTAAAACAGAATAAAGAAAGCGAGATTTAATCTCGCTTTCTTTTTTTCAGCATATTCTGCCTGAGGCTAAGGCCTTGGCCCGATTGGGACCATGATGTGCTGGTAAGGTGTATCTTTCCACATCACGTAAGGGCCGCCGTTATTTGGATCCGTCGGCAGCGAATCCAGCAGGGCTTTATCCGGTGTGATGATCATCAGGTGTGGCCCTTCGACAATCCACTGGTTGTCGGCTGTTTCACTTTCGGCATAGGGGTCAGTATTACTGGCACCGCCATCACCACCCAGCATATAAGATATTCCGATGGTTTTAATTTCAACGGGTTGCTTGTTCATCCAGGCCTTTGCCCAATCCATCCATGGGCCGTCCATACACATGGGCGCCTTTCCTTTTAACTGTGGCGGGGTTGGGAAGCAGGTATAATTACTGGTTCCTTTTTGTAACACATTGTTATCCCAGTCCATCACGGTGACTTTGTCTTTGAGTGTCGGGGGCGCCGCACTCAGGGCATCCTCCAGCATTGCTTGTTTGTCATCAGCTTGAGCGGTGCCCTGCATCGCCAGTGCCATTACAGCCAGAGAAAGATAGTAGTGATATTTCATACCGTTATCCTTAGTAGAATCACGGTGCCGAGTAGGTATCACCTAAGTATAGTTGGCAGTCATTTTCCTGAAGCACAATCGATTCAAATCCTGCCGGTTCTGATTTGTTGCGGAAATTGAGCGAAGGCTCTTGAATGATATCGTTGGGCTTCGCTCTTATTAAATCTGTCCAATTCCGCGGCTTGTGAGACTAGTCTTATCCGGAGGCGTTTGTGAAACCAGAAGACGAAAACCTGAAAATTACCGTGTGCAATCCGAAGCAGGAAAAACAGCGCGTCAGCACGTTGCACCTGCGAAGTAAATTAAAGTCAGACCTGAAATGGTCGCATCTTTGTCTGAGTATGCATTCTTAGTTGGCTTAATATTAAGAACAACAAGATGAACAGAGGCTCCTTGAATAAGGCATGGCAATGACAGATAAGCAAAAAAAATTCCTGAAAGACCCGATTCATACAGCACTTCTCTCACTGGCGATTCCAATTATTCTCACCAATATTCTTCAGTCGGCTTATCAGTTAACGGATGCATTCTGGGTTGGTCGGCTGGGTGCATCGGAAGTCGCTGCTGTATCGGTCAGCATGCCGGTTACTTTCTTAGTCATAGCGCTGGGTTCCGGACTGGCGATGGCAGGCGCGACCTTATCGGCACAATACATGGGCGCCGGGAAAAGAGACAAGGTGAATCATGTCGCTGCTCAGACCATGCTGATGGTCGCTTTTACTTCGGCGATATTGGGAATAGGCGGTTATTTGCTTTCACCGTACTTTCTGACATTGCTGGGGGTGAGCGATAAGGTTTTTGATGATGCCCTGAAATTCATGCATGTCTCCTTTATCGGGGTTATTTTTGTGTTTCTGTTTGCCATGTTTCAGTCGCTGATGCGGGGCATCGGACAGATCAAGATCCCGTTGCTGATTGTATTGGGTACTGTGATTTTGAACTTCTTTCTCGATCCGCTGTTTATTTTCGGATACGGCAGCTTTGAAGGCCATGGCGTGATGGGGGCCGCACTGGCAACCCTGGTCACTCAGTCGATTGCCGCGATGTTAGGACTGACTGTATTTCTTCGCGGAAACCATGGCATCAAACTGGAGTGGCATCACTTTAAACCTGACTTTGCCTATATCCGGAAGGCGTTTTTTCTCGGAGCACCGGGATCGGTCGAATTGTCGGCGCGGGCATTGGGAACCATCATCCTGTCATTTCTGGTTGCAAGCTTCGGCACAGTGACGATTGCGTCTTATGGCGTGGGCGCAAACCTGTTGCAGTTTGTCATGATTCCCGCCATGGGGTTATCAATGGCTGTATCCACCTTAGTGGGTCAGAACATTGGTGCGAATCAGATCGACCGCGCTGAAAAAATCACCTTACTGGGAACCCTGTGGGGATTTCTCGGGCTGACGCTGATCGGCGTTGTTGCCTATGCGCTGGCCCCTGATCTTGTCGCTGTTTTTATTCCCGACGATCCGGCAGTCATTGCCGAAGGCGCTCACTTTCTGCGAATTATGTGCCTGACCTGGGGCGGGATTGGAATCCAGCTTTGTGTGGTTTCTGCCTTCAGGGCTTCCGGGAATATGCAAAATGCCATGATGGTCGCTCTGGTCTCACAATGGATGGTGCAATTCCCGCTGGCTTATGTCCTGTCAAAACACACCACGCTGGCTGATCGTGGCATCTGGTGGTCTTTTGCGGTCACCAATGTGGTCGTCGCGATTTTTGCTTTCATCTGGTTTCAGCGGGGGACCTGGAAGAAAACCCGGATTACCGAAGAAGAGCAGCAAATTGCTCATATTTGTGATGAAGCCATGATTGAAAAAGGCAGTCAGTAAAATGCCTGACGCTACTGATTCCGGTAGTGTTGCTTGAACTGCTGCGGCGTCTGCTTAAACGCCATCCGGAAGGCTTCGATAAACGCAGAGACGGACTGGTACCCAATGTGATGAGCAACGTCCTGCACCGCTTCATCCTGCTCCAGCAAAGTCAGGGCTGTCATCAGTCTCAGTCTTTGCCGCCATTGCGGAAAAGTCAGCTGTACCTCCTTGTTGAACAGCCGGGACAGGGTTCGCTCTGTTGCTCCCGTCTGTGAGGACCACTCTGCCAGGGTTTTCGGACTGCCGGGACAGCTCAGTAATTCATGGACAATGGGCTGAAGACGCCGGTCGGCAGGCATGGGCAATTCCAGAGAGCTGTCTTTTTCTGCCCGCAGCTCGTCTTCAAATACGGTCAGCAAGTTCAGGACACGGTCGGACAGCGGCTGCCCGATGTGAACATTCTGGGTCAGCTTCAGGATCAGTTCTCTCAGAAACGGACTGACTTCAATCGGCTGGCAGCTGTTCGGCAGCGCTTTGCAGAAAGCCGGGTTCAGATAGATTCCGATAAAAGAGGCATCCTTCATCACGTAAGATTCATGGACTGTGCGCGCAGGAATAAACAGTGCCCGGTGATGAGGGACATAAAAGTGATGCGACTCAGTCCGGCTTTTCAGTAATCCTCTGGAAGGGTAGATCACCTGATGCCATTCGTGCTGGTGAGGTTTGTCATGGTAGCCCTTCGTCATGTTTACGGTCTTGATCAGTACAGGCTGTTTCGGAAAAGTCGCGATCAGCGTATTACTGCTTGGCAATGGACTTGTCTGGTTATCGGTATTTAGTGTCATACTGCCGCTATCTGTTGTGAGTAATTGTGCATAGTATTAGCACGTCTCTAATCATAATGACGGTAAGGACCATAATGAAAGTTCATTTTTTGATTCATGAAGCCTTTGAAGGACCAGGTGCATTGCTTCAATGGGTCGATCAGCGAAATTATTCAACCAGCTATTCCCGGGTTTATCTGAGAGAAGCTTTGCCAGCGCATGGCGACGATATGGATCTGCTTGTGGTGTTGGGCGGGCCGCAGAGCCCGGCGACAACGACTGAAGACTGTCCGCATTTTGATGCCGCAGCGGAAATTGAACTGATCCGCAAAGCACTGGATGCGAAAACGCCTGTGGTTGGTTTTTGTCTGGGGGCACAGTTGCTGGGAGAAGCGCTGGGGGCAAAGTATTCACGTAGTCTGGAACCTGAGGTCGGTTGTTTTCCGATTGTGCTGAACAAGCATGCCCGTTTAGACCGAAAATTTGAGGGATTTCCGGCGCAGCTGGTTGTCGGGCACTGGCATAACGACATGCCGGGGCTGACACCCGCTTGTCAGGTGCTGGCGACCAGTCTGGGATGTCCCCGGCAGATTATCCGTTACTCGTCATTAGCCTATGGTTTTCAGTGTCATCCTGAGTTTACCCGTGAATCGGTCACCGGGATGATTGAGCATGCCGGTGCCGATCTTGAGGGGGCAGGGACGCAGCCCTTTATCCAGACTGCTGCACAGTTACTGGACTATGACTACAGCGAAATGAACCGGGCACTGTTCGGGTTTATGGATGCGCTGGTGGCTGAATCACAAATACACAGACGAGGTTGAGTCAACCGACATCGATTTCACAAGCCATTGCTGAAAAGCCAGAACTGGTGCTGAATGGCGATGTCTCTCTGGCACGACCGTATAGTATTCCAGCCCTGACGGTGTCACAGGCCGCAGGGTTGGATGTGGTGTCAGCCAGCCTTGATCCAAAGCCTGCTCTATTTCCCATTGAAGGCAAAAGCAGCCAGCCTCTGTCTGGAAATAATCTGCCGATGAATCAGAAATGAAATGATCGAGACCGTTGTGACCAGGATACAGAACCCAATGATTGCAGGTACATTGAGGTTAATGAGCAGCAAGCCAATCGCAATGACGAAAACATGATGAAATAAATAAACCGTATAGGAGGCGTCTGACAGGAACAGGATTCTCCGGGAAGGCGCATTTAAAAAGCGGTAAAAGAGGCCGAAACAAAGCGTGATAGCCATCCAGACTGTCAGCTCTTTCAGGTACACGGAAATTATCTTAGTGGTTAGATGACTGTCCGGAATAATGTTCGCTGCAAGCAGCGACGTGATGAGGATGGCTGTCAGTGCAACAGAAAGTTTGTACTGACAGAAACGCTGAAAAAATCGCGGTTCACTGGCGAGAATCAGCCCGAACAAAAAGTAAGGCAAATAGTGAATGAGCTCATAGGTATCAATTAATCCATAAACGTTTGAATAAATGGGAACACCGATTTTATTCAACGATAAAAATTCCAGTGAGAGGACGGGTAAAAGAAACAGAAGCACAGACACGGGTAACCGGGCTAACACGGTGTTCATCGCGGTGACCCAGGGTTTTGAAACGGGTCTGAAGATTGCAAAACCAATTGCAGTGACCAGAAAATAGATCAACAAAACCACCAGAAACCAGAGATGGGAAATATATTGCCCTTCGTGCAGGTAGGGCATGACTTCAAAATACTGCCAGTGGCTCTGGTTCAAGATCAATGCCTGCACCGTGTTGACCGTGAGTGCGGTAAAAAAGAAGGGAATCGCCAGCCGTTTGAATCTGACCAGGATAAATGTGCTGAATTGATATTTTCTGAAGGTCAGCACGCAGAAGAAACCGGAGACGACAAAAAAAGCCGGCATCCGGAACGTATGAATCACATCAATGAGGTCAGTCATGAGCCAGCTTGTATTCTGGCTGTAAATGAGCCAGGAGTGTTCAGGATTAAAGACCTCAGCAGAGTGCAGGACAACGCCCAGGACCATCAGGGTTGCTCTCATTGCATCCAGGAAGTAGAACCGCTCCGGCTGTTGGGCTGCACCCACCGTATTTTGACCTGAGTTTTTCAGCATCAGCCATCTCCACTTTGCAGCAACACAGTTGTTCTGCACTGAAATTAAGTGTAGCCAAGGGAGATCGCCAGGTCGTTTCTTGTGGTCGATTTCGGGCAAAATAATTCAGTTGTTCTGTCAGGTTTTCTGGCCGGAAAGCAATTTTATCCGCCATTGTAACAACGCTGTGCTCAACTGAGGGTCACCCGGGCGCATCAGAATAAACAGGACGCCCGCCAGAATAAAACCGGCAGCCATGATCTGCAGGATGCCGACGGTCTCATCGTAAAACAGATACCCGCCTGCCAGTCCAAACACAGAAACCATCAGATTGATCGGAGCGACGGTACTCAGCGGATATTTCACCAGCATGCGATTCCAGATCCAGTAGCCGAATACGGTGGTCGGGTAGGCCTGAAACAGGACCGAAAAGGTGGTATAGCCATGCCAGTTGTGAAAAGCGTGCTCAATCATTGCAGTTCCATGCAGTGACAGAGCGAAAATCAGCAGCGGCACCGGGGCAAACACCATACCCCAGATACTGAATGCAAAGGCTTGCGTAGTGCCGGACTTTTTCACAATCGCACTGACCAGACTCCACGACAGTGCGGAAACCAGAATCAAAGCCACGCCTTTGAGGGTCACTGTGCCGTCTGTGGCCATCAAAGACAGTGCTAATCCACTGGCAGCCAGGAGTGCACCAATCAGTTTGGTTTGAGTGAACTGCTCCTGAAACATCAGATAGCCGAACAGCAGGCCAAAAATGACATTGGTTTGCATCAGTACAGATGTCATACCCGCTGAAAGACCTGCGGTGATTGACCAGGACGCGAGGCCCCAGACACCCACGCCAAAAAGAACCCCATAGCTGATCAGGTAGCGCCAGGGCACATCAGGTTTTTTCACGAAAAAGATTAACGGTATTGTGGCGAGGGTAAAGCGGACTGCTGTTATCAGCATCGGATCCACATCACTGACTCCGAGTTTGATCACGGAAAAGTTGATTCCCCAGATGAACATCACGAGCAGGCCCAGTAAGGCATCTTTGAAAGCCATGCGTTTTCCCTCACTTGTTATGGATTCAATTTTCATTTTGCATTGCTGTCCGGGTGCGGTGCAGATACAATTTTTGAAAATAAAAAGAGTACAGTTGGCGTGTGAACGGAGGCAATCCATGAGGTACAAGCAGCTTGCGGAACAATACGTGCTGGATATTCAGGCGGGAAAGCTGGCCGCACAATCCCGGATGCCTTCGCTCCGTCAGTTCGCCAGCCTGCATCAGGTCAGTATGACGACTGCACTGAATTGTTATCAGTCGCTGGAGGCATTGGGCTGGATTATTGCGAAGCCGCAGTCGGGGTATTTTGTGGCAAGGCGAGGCAGCCAGAACCTGCCCGCACTGGAACAGTTCGAAAGCCGTCTGGCGGCGGTATCTGACTATCAGCCTCAGGCCGGGCAGATCCCGGACAGCCAGCATGCCGGGCCGCTGGGTTATTCACGATTTGAAGTCGGCGCAGAGCTGGCAAAGCAAATGGGGCAGAGTTTTCGCCGGGCGCATCAGCGACTGGGAGAGCGGATGAGTTTCTATCCGGTGTCTCAGGGAGAGCCCATGCTGCGCCAGGTTTTGGCTGCGCATTTCACGCAGTACGGTTTTCATTTTCAGCCGGAGCAGCTGGTGATTACCAACGGCTGTATGGATGCCATCCGGACCGCCATTGACGTATGCACCCGGCCGGGAGATACAATTGCCATCAGTTCGCCCTGTTTTAATGGCTTGCTGACCCTGTTGCGGGAAATGTCGCGCAATATTGTCGAAATACCGTCGGTGGCAACCGGGATCGATCTGGATCAGCTTGACCATCACATGCGGCTGGGGACCATTCAGGCCGGTCTGTTTTGTACGACTCACATGAATCCGCAGGGAATCACCATGTCACCGGCACAGAAACAGCGACTGGCGGACATGGCGGCACAGTATCAGATCCCGGTGATCGAAGATGATGTGTACATGGAGTTGCCACACAGCAACACCGTGCCGCTGCCTGCCAAATATTACGATAAATCCGGCTATATACTCTGGTGTGGTTCAGTCTCAAAAACACTGGCGGCCGGCTATCGGTTAGGCTGGTGTCTGCCGGGACGGTACCTGGAGGCCTACCTCCGTAAATTTCGTGCCGGGTGTTTCGGGGTTGCATTGCCGGTACAGCTGGCCATCGCCGATTTTATTGACAGCGGGCAATATGGACGTCATCTGAAGAACAGACGTTTTGCGTTACTGACCAACAAGCAGCGATACACGGAGTATCTTCAGCAACAGCTTCAGGATGCCGTGCGGATCAGTGATCCGGCTGGCGGTATGGTCCTGTGGCTCCAGCTTCCGGGGATGGCAACGGCGAAACTGAAACATCTGCTGGCTGATGCGCAGCTGGACATTCGTTTAGGTGAATTCTTTACTTGTCGTGATTTTTACCGGGACAGCTTGCGGATCAATATCGGTTTTGCATTGCCGGAGGCCGGGGAGCCGGATAATGCGGCCATGCAGGCGCTGGATTCTCTGACTCAAGTGCTGAAACAGGTGAGTCCGGCTCAACCGGACCATGTCTGAGAGATGTTGTCAGAAAACAGACAATGGTGACATTGCGGCGACAAAACGGTGCTGAGCATGAGTATACTCACAGGTTTGGGTTCAGAGGAAAATTTTGTTGAGAGTGGTCTGGTTTGCACTGATTTTTATGGCGTTGCCCGCATCTGCACAGTCAGGCGGAGCGTCGTCCGTGCCATCAATTCAGCAACAGTGGCAACAATTTACTGATCGTCTTGCGGCGATTGATGCTGACCAGATAATTTCGCAGCAAACACTTAATCAATTTCCCCAGTCTTTGCTGCTTCCGGCCAGCCAGTATCCGGATCTGGCAACATTCAGCTGGCAGCAACTGAAAACCCTTTATACCGTTCACCAGAACTGTGAATTGCCAGCGGAAGATCCGATGGTACAGAGCCCGGCCTGGCAGCAGGCGATGCAGTTTGAATGGCTGTTGTGCCAGGCTGGGGAACTGACGTCAGACTGGAATTCGGTGTTGTCAGCACTGCATCCGGCTGGGGGCAGCTATGCTGACCGGTATCTGGCCTATCTTCAAGGGCAAGCGGATCAATCTGTCGTCAGGGCATTTCTGCAGGAACATGCAGGCAATCTGACACTGGCCAATCCTGAGCATCCTTTGCACGAAGCTATGGCTTCACTCTCTTCATCCGGCAAAACAGCGCTCTTTGAAGGATATCGTTTTTATCTCAGTAATCATGGCCAGCTGTGGCGAAATCACCCCGGGGGCATTGACGTACTTCGTACAGAACAATGGGAGGACGTTGCTGATGAGGCCGGGTTGTCTGTCACTTCACTGGATGCTCAGGATCATCAGAATTGCGTCATGCAATACAGTAACTTATGCATTTCACCTGTACCCGAACGTCCTTTGTGGTGGCAGGCGGCACTGGTGCTTTTGCTGGTGGCGGTGCCGGGGCTGGCACTGAAGATGCTGCTGGAGCGGCGGCGTGCACTGAAAGAACGTCAGTTTATTTTGCAGTTACTCACCCATGAACTGAGAACGCCTGTGACCAGTATGGGATTCACCGTGGAACAGTTTCGTGATGAGTTTGATCATCTCAGCGGCCCGGCGCAGGATGCATTCTACAGACTTTCCGGCGATTACCAGCGCTTGTCCCGCCTGACTGCGGCCAGCAAAGGCTTCCTGAGTGACAGGCAGGAT
This sequence comes from Photobacterium sp. R1, assembly GCF_054600795.1. Lineage (NCBI taxonomy): Bacteria > Pseudomonadati > Pseudomonadota > Gammaproteobacteria > Vibrionales > Vibrionaceae > Photobacterium > Photobacterium sp. R1. The sequence goes on along the minus strand of NZ_BAAHZP010000009.1, from coordinate 103,533 downwards.
GCGATGGCGGAAGGCGATCTGGCTTTGTTCTCCGACTGGCTGGATGCAGTGACTGAACCGTACAACCTCAGTTATCGACTGACAGGCGATCAGGAAATCGCGCTGCCGTATTACTGGCTGGGTGTGTGTCTGGACAACCTGATACGCAACGCACTCATTCATGGTGAGCCTCCAGTGCGCATTGAAGCAAAGATCACCGGGGAAAAAATCTGGATTGAAATCAGCGATCAGGGGCAGTCATCACCCCGGCGTCTGCTGTGGCGGCGTGTTGCGTCTGATGGCGGGAAAACCGAAGGAAAAACGACGGATCACACAGATGGAATGGGGATTGGCCTGATGATTGTCAGGCGCATCATGAGACGGCTGGGCGGCAAATTAACTGAACATCGTCAACCGACAAGATACAGACTGGAGTTACCCAGATGAGTCAGATATTACTGGTCGAAGACGATCATTTACTGGGGGAAGGGCTGTCTCGTTATCTGGCTGGCCAGGGGTACAGCTGTCGCTGGATCAAACGTATGGCTGATGTCGAAAAGTACTGGTATCAGGCTGATTTGGTGGTGCTGGACCGGCAATTGCCGGAAGGAGACAGCGTCCAATGGCTGCCGGAATGGCTGACCAAAAAAGCGTTGCCGGTGATTATTCTGACGGCAAAAACAGAAGTGGCGCACCGGGTTGAAGGATTGGGGGCCGGAGCAAAGGACTATGTCATCAAACCTTTTGCGCATGAGGAACTGCTGGCCCGGGTTCAGGCGCAACTGCGGCCGCTGGGCGAGGTTGAGATCCGTTACAAAAGTCTGGTGGTGAACCTGTCCGGTCAGTCTGTGCAGGAGAACGGGCAAACCGTGCCATTGAAGCCGAAAGAATTTCAGCTGCTGGCCTTGCTGGTGCAAAACCCCAACCGGGTGTACCACAGAGATGAATTGCTCAACAAAGTTTGGGGATTTCAGGCATTTCCGTCGACACGGACGGTCGATAATCACGTTTTGCATCTTCGGCAGAAACTGCCTGCGCTGGAAATCGAAACGGTGCGCAGTGTCGGCTACCGGCTCAGAGGAGAATAACCGTGTTGAACCGGCTTTCTTTCAGGAAACGATGGCGGCTCTCATGCCTGCTTGCCAGTCTTGCTTTGCCAGCGGCTGCGGGTCCGTTCCCGACCAATCCGGCTGACTGGTTCATGACGACGCCGTTACAGTCTGTGTATCAGGCATTGGTCGAGGATCAGACTGAGCTGGCATGGCAGGAGTTGCAGCTTACTTTGCAGCAGCATGCATCGGTGCCGGTATCCCAGTGGCAACCTGTGTTTCAGCAGATCCTGAATCAGTCCGATTGCGGTCGGCGTCTGGGAGCACCTTTATCTCTGGCAGACAGTACTCAAACCGCGATGCGGATTTCATTGTCCCTCCAGCATAAAGTGAATCTTCATCAGCAGGTGCAACAGTTAAAAGTTGCCATTGAAGGCGCCGGCCAGTCGTTGACTATTGTACTGACCGACAGAGCAGGGAAGCCCTGGCTGAGTGGTATCGTGACACCCGATAAAGAAGGTTACGCAGAGCTGGAAAGCGCTGAGTGGTTTCAGCCGGTACCTGATGGGGGGTATCTGCTGCAGGTCGGGAAACAGACTTATCCGTTGATTCTGGTCTCAGCGTGGCTGCCCGGTTCAGCAGCGCCGGTGACATTTCAGGATAAGCGTCAGACGGAGAGCCCGTTTCTGTTTCCCTCGCCGGAAGTCACACCTGCGCGCCGGTGTCAGGTTTCCCGTCGTCTCTGGCAATGGCTGGATGGCACTTATCAGTTGGCTGCACCGCTGGAAGCTGTCCAGCTCGACAACCAGAGGCGGGGAATCATACCGGCATCCGTCCCCGCGGATGCTGAATGGCTGAGCGCTGTGGTGGCATCGCGCTATTTTCAGGGTAGTCTGGATATTGAACAGGTATACCGCGTGACTTTGCCGGTCAGATATCTGCATGTGAGTCGTCCGTGAATGGCGAGCAGGCGATAATGAAGACACTGGGGTGACAATTCGCAATGATGGCTCACGTCTAATACCTGTATCGAAACAAACAGGTATTTACATGAAAACAGCACTTTTCCCTCAAACCCATGTTGCCCGATTTTCTTTCTCTGCTGCTTACAAACCCCTATTACTGCTGGTTTGTTCGGCTTTTGCAGCGCCAGCGACACATGCAGAAATGTTGTCTCTGCGCGATCAGAACCAGCAGGTCCGGCTGGACCCTCAAACACTGGCTATTGACTGGATCGCTGATGGTCAGACATACGCAGTGAACCAGGCCAATGCCAGTGTGGATGGTTTACGCCAGTCGGTGCGTCAGCTGCCGCAGACACAGGCCAATGTGCTGTCGTGGTTGTGGTTACCGAGCAATATTCAGGTCAGTGCCCGGCTGGAGGCGAATGATCTGAGTTTGCAGTTTGAAAGGAATGCGGATCAGCGTATCAGCCGGAATCAACCGGTACGCTTAAATTGGTTTGACTTACCCGAGGAATTTGCAGACGCCCTGTTATTACCGCTGAATGAAGGCCTGCGCGTCCCGGTCCGTCATGAAACCTGGGCCTCTTATCTGCAAAATGAGTATTCCGGCAGTAATACCACCCAAGATTTGAAAATGCCGTTCTGGACGGTGTCGGCTCACCCGGTGAGTACGGCCAAAAAAACGGCCAGCCATGAAAACAAGGCAGCCTCTGCCGATCGTTTTTTCTCTTATCTGTTACTGAATCCCTTTAATAACCGGATTGATTTCAGAGACTTGTCAGGTCAAAAGACCAAAGGGCAACAGGCTGCGGTCGAGATGACATCCAGTCATCTGTTTACGGCTCTGAACCGGAAAGAGCCCTTTCAGCTCTTGATTCACATGGGCATGGACAACCTGTCGGGAGCTAGCCGTTTCCGTCAGTGGCGGGAAGCGCAAGGAGAGCGGGACAGCCTGAGCGATAAGGCCGCACGCAACCCGAATGTCAGGAAGATGATTGGTGCCAGTCATGTCTATCTGTTTGGCTCGGACGGCATCGCTGAGCAGGATGTGACCGATTGGGCTGGACTGATGCAATGGTTTTTCAGCGATACAAACCTGAGTCCGTTTGCTGATCAAGAAGCGGTCCGGGAACTGATGCCGCTGACGCAATCGAATGGAAAGATCCGGTTGAACCTGTACCAGAAGCGGTTATTAGTTGAGGCGGTCAACCGGTCTCTGGCGGCTCAGTTTCCTTTCAGTGCGCCTCAGGTGGACGAGGATGGCATTGCCAGACAATACGAAGCTGTCCGTCAGCGAAAAGCCTATCTGAAGGATCATGCGGCCCGTTTTCTGATCGCTCCCTCGCTGTGGGGGCAGAGTCTGTCACAACCTGTCCTTCAGACTTTTCAAGCTGCCGGGCTGAACCGTCTCTGGATTGGGCTGGATAACTGGTTGCCCGCATTTTTTCAGCCGGAGGTGGTGGATCAGGCGAAACAATCGGGTTATCTGGTGGCAACCTATGACTCCTATAACACCGCCATTCACGTGACCGATAATGAAAGCTGGCTGACCGCGCATCTTCCGGAATCTGTCAGGAAGGCATGTGCAATAGAAAATGCCGACGGCAGCAAGCAGCGTGGTTTTCGCGGACAAGGCAATTACCTCAATCCGGGCTGTGGAACTGATTATGTGAAACGACGGGCTCAGCACATTATGAAATTCGGACGGTTTAACAGCCTGTTTTTAGATGTGGATGCAACCGGTATGGCGCGTGAAGATTATACCGTCCGGCCACATCTGTCAGGTTCAGAGCCGGAGTCCGGCATGTCTGAGCAAAGAATGACTGAAGCTTTTAATGCCCGAATGTCATGGATGAGTGAGCAGGGCATGGTGCTGGGTTCGGAAGACGGTAACAGCATCACAACTCGTGGGGTGGTGTTTGCGCATGGTATGGAAACCACGGGATTTGGCTGGACAGATCCGGATATGAAACGCAATCGTCGTTCGCCTTATTTTCTGGGGGCCTGGTATCCGGATCAGAAACCAGCGTTTTTCTTCCGGTCTGCTCAGGTGAAGGAGCCCTACAGGTCGCTCTTTTTCACACCGGCGTTTAAGGTCCCGTTGTATCAGGCTGTGTTCCATGATGAGCTGATGAACACACATCACTGGCATATGGACAGTCTGAAGTTTTCGGATGTGAAAGGTGTCCGGGATCTTGCCGGTATGCTCTATAACACACCGCCGATGGTGCATCTGAGCCGGGATGAAGCGCAGTCGACGGATTTACCGAGAATCAGGGCATTGCAGCATTATCAGCAGGGATTTGCGCCTGTGCATCAGGTGCTCTGGGATAAAGCCCTGGTCGGTTTTGACTGGCTGGATAAGGACGGAAATATTCAGCAAACCCGTTTCAGTGACGGCAGTCAGATTGTCGCGAACTTTACGAAAAAGTCGAAGGTTGTCCGGATCGGCGACGACACGGTGACGCTGCCAGCGATGAGTTTCCGGGCTGAATTGCAGTCCGGGGACGGTCAGAAACCCAGTATTGTGATGTGGACATCCGGGGTGTACTGAGCCTTTGAGCCGGTTCCTCGCTATGAAAATGAATCAGTGGCAGCCGTACTGCCACTAATTCACGCGGGGTTACTGTTGCCTGATGATATATTCCAGCGCGCCGACGATAGCCGCGACTTGCGCGTCATTACACTCTGACGGTGTGACCAGCGGACTGTCCGGATACACTTCCGTGGTGGAAGTGTACAGGCAGTCAGACAGGCCGGCACACAGTCCCAGTTTTTTCAGCGGATAATCAATCACCCCTTCCTGAGAGACCGGAGAACCGATGATGTTGCCTTCATCATCTGCGGGTGCAATGTGTGTCACTTTGCGTACTTCATCAATAATGGCTTTCTGGAAGGCATCGTGCGGGTTCGCGGTGTCACCGACCACATAGAAGCCATCCGGGATGGTACCCGGAATATATTCAACACCATCACGGGCTGCCAGCGCCGGACGAAATTCAGTTTCATCCGTGTCCGTGGTTTCGTGCAGATCAATATGGGCAAGAATCTCAATGTCCATATCGTTCACCATTTCCATCAGTGCGGCAGACTCTTCAGCCGGACTGTTGTCGTAAAAAGAACGATTGGGATCGATTGCGTTCGGGTTCCAGCGATTGATGGTTTCGTATCCCCACGGGCTCACGCAGGGAGCGACCAGAAGGTTGAAAAACTGGCTGTAGTGTTCAGCTTTTTGATCCACAAACTGGATTGCGCCGTGCACGCCACTGGTTTCGTAACCGTGGACACCGCCTGTCACCAGCACTGTTGGCTTCTGGTCACTCCAGTTTTTAGAACAAATGGCAAACAGCGGGTATTTATCGGTGTCGTAGGACAGGGCACCGTACTGAAATACATCGAAGCGTGTTTTCAGGGCGTCAATCTTTGTTACGACTTCGTCCTGATAAGAACGCTTGATACTGAGCTGCGCCAGCCACTCCGCTTTTTCTTTCATGGTCCATTTCTGGCCGGGAGTGCCGATAGGGTAGGTACGTTTACTGCTCATGACTGTCCTTTCTGATTTATCTTTGCGACGTCAGAAGCTTACTCCTCCTGACATACAGGTTCAAATGTTCAGGATTTTAATGAGGCACCATTGGTGCGTATGACATCCTGATACCAGAAAAAGCTTTGCTTGCGGCGGCGCTCCAGGGTGCCGCTGCCGTCATCATGCCGATCGACATAAATATAGCCGTAGCGCTTGCTCATTTCCGCTGTTGAGTTTGCGACCAGATCAATCGGCCCCCAACTGGTAAAACCCAGCACTTCAACACCATCCGCAATGGCTTCCCGGGCCTGAACCAGGTGATCGTTGAGATAAGCAATACGGTAATCATCCTGGATCTTGCCGTCCTCATTCACCACGTCTTTGGCTCCCAGGCCGTTTTCCACGATGAAGAGCGGCTTCTGGTACCGGTCATACAACAAGTTGAGCAGATAACGCAGGCCTTTGGGATCAATGAGCCAGCCCCATTCACTTTTATCAAGATAAGGATTCGGTACACTGTCGACGATATTCCCCACTTCTTTTTGTTTCGGATCGGCACTGGCACAACCGCTGGCATAGTAACTGAACGAAATGAAATCAACACTGGCGCTGGCGAGAATGTCGAGGTCACCGGGCATAATTTTCAGTTCAATCCCCTGATCCCGGAAGTAACGCAGCATATAGCCCGGATATTTTCCCCGGGTCTGGACATCACCAAAAAACAGCCATTTGTTGTTCTCATGCATGGCTGCCAGCACATCGTCAGGACTGCAGGTGTAAGGGTAGTTCACGGCGCCCAGCAGCATGTTGCCGATTAGTGCGTCAGGAATGATTTCGTGACACAGAATGACGGCTTTGGCACTGGCGACAAGTTGGTGGTGGATTGCCTGGTAAATGGCTTGTTCATTCGCATCTTCCGGCAATCCTACGCCCGTAAATGGCGCATGCAGGGACATGTTGATTTCATTGAATGTCAGCCAGAGTTTCACTTTGTCTTTGTAACGCTCAAAGACGGTCCGGGCGAAGCGCTCAAAGCACTCGATCACCCGACGGCTTGACCAGCCGCCTTCGTTTTCCACCAGCCCGAATGGCATCTCATAATGTGACAATGTCACAAATGGTGTGATCTGATGTTTTGCCAGTTCATCAAAAATGCGATCGTAAAAAGCCAGTCCGTCCTCATTGGGTTCCGGTTCATCTCCGTTCGGATAAATGCGTGTCCAGGCGATGGACAGCCGCAAACAGGTAAATCCCATTTCTTTGAACAGTGCAATGTCTTCCGGATAACGATGATAAAAGTCGATCGCCAGATCTTTAATGCCGGGTGTTCGCTGTTCGGCCAGTTGATGCGGACTCAGAATCCCTTTGGGCAGGAGATCGGCCGTAGATAATCCTTTGCCGTCCTGATCAAAGGCACCTTCAACCTGATTCGCAGCGATGGCGCCGCCCCACAGAAAGTTGGCCGGAAATGTTTGCATGATATTTTCTCTCAATGCTGATGAGCCTGATTCGATACTAGCAAAATTGTTGATAAAGCTGATTGAATGAAGGGTGAACAAAAAGCGATTGGCTGTGTGAATGAATGATGTTCAGGTGGCGGGAGATGAAAAAAAAGCCCCTGCAAGCGAGGGGCAAACGTACACATGCATTTCCCAAAAACATGGAGAACTTTAATTTAGCGTTCCTGACAAAAGATGGCTTGATTCAGATCAATCGAATCACTTTCTCTGCAAAATAAAGGAATTTGTCATCAAAGCCTGTTTTCTTTCGCTCAGATCAATATTTGCGACGTTCCTGAGATGTTGTGATTGAAATTTGTGATATTTGCTCAGTATTGACAGCTTCGGTTCATGGAGACAGGCGGAAGAATCAGGTAGGCTGACCAGTCAGTAATATTGGCAACACTGTCTGATAAGCAGGGTATGCCTGTCAGTCCTACCAAGAAAGGTCGAACTCAATGATTCAATTGCACCATCTGAACAAATCCCGTTCCAAGCGTATTATCTGGTTGCTGGAAGAATTAGGCGTGGATTATGAAGTGATTCCGTATCAGCGCGATAGCGTCACATTTCTTGCGCCGCCAGAATTGAAAACGGTGCACCCTTTAGGGAAATCACCGGTGATTGTCGACGATGGTCTGGTTGTCTCGGAGTCTGGTGCGATCACAGAGTATCTGATTGATAAATACGGCAAAGGCCGACTGGTACCACAACGCGGCACACCGGCTTACGTTGCTTATTTGCAGTGGATCCACTTTGCAGAAAGCTCTGCGATTCTGCCATTGTTGCTTAAGATGTTTGTCGAAAAAGACGGTTGTGAAACGAATTTTCTTGCCGGATATGCAGATGGAGAGATTGCGAAAGTGATGTCTTATTTTGATCAGGCTCTGGCAGGTAAAAAATATCTGGTGGAAGACACATTGAGTGGTGCTGATATCATGATGTCTTTCATCGTCGAGATTTTACAGAACAATCAGGTTCTCAGGAATTTCCCGAATATTGCCAGTTACGCACAACAGCTGGCGTCACATCCGGCGTATCTGAAATCGAATGATATTGAAGCTCATTTCAACCAATGAATGCATGCATGAATATCTGAACAGATAACATCTGTCATTCTGCTCCTTTGGCTGCGGCCAAAGGAGCGTTTGTGCCGGTTTAATCTGAAGCATTATTTCTGCGATCGACCACCGCAGCCCGGCGTGCGGCGGCCACGCCCAGTCCGATCAGCAGGAAGGGGATCACGGCAGCTGTGACTTCAGCCCAGGCAAAATAAGCGATATCTTTCATCAGTACAAAATGACCAAGTACCACCAGAAAAACACAAATGATGGCGACAGGGATTAAACTGACTTCGTCTGAAGGCTTCGTGGTTTTCTTCATGTTGCGACCCTTAATCAAGCAAGAGTCGTCATTTCAGCACAGGTGTCTGTTCCCTTACCTATACAGTTACTCAATTAAATTACCGAACAGTTTCATGCTGTGGTTCAGCTTCACATAAACATTGCCTCGCCAGTTGCCCCAAGGTTTGAATCGCCGTTCGGATCTGATCCGTCATCGGATAGGAGTAATTCAGCCGGACATGCCTGAGATCATCCTGCCGGACACTGAACAGAGTGCCGGGTGCGATCGCGATATGTCGCTCCAAAGCCAGTTCATAAAACGTTCTGCAGTCGAAAGGAGACGGAAAACCGAGCCAGAGGAAATAACCGCCATCCGGGTCTGATACCTGAGTACAGGCAGGAAAAAATTCTTCAATGGCAGCCAGCATCTCGGTTTTGCGTATCTGAAGCGCTGCACGTAGCTTGCGCAGGTGGTTATCGTATCCGCCATGGCGCAAGTAATGACTGATACCCAGCTGTGCGGGCACGCTGCTGGAAATGGTTGAGAGAAATTGCTGTCGTTGAATCTGTTCGCTGTGGGGGCCTGCCACAACCCAGCCAATCCGGAACCCGGGAGACAGGCATTTTGAAAAGGAGCTGCACAGAAGCACCCGGTTGTTTGGGTCAAAGGCTTTCGCCGGTAAAGGCCGGTCTTCAGAGAAATACAGCTCGGCGTAAACATCGTCTTCAACCAGATAGGCGTCATGATGATCGAGCAGCTCAAGCAGCCGTTTTTTCTTTTCATTGCTCAGCGTGTACCCAAGCGGATTCTGAAAATTGGTCATCAGCCAGCAGGCTTTGATCGGGTAAGCCGCCAGTTTTTGAGCCAGCACCTCCAGATCTAAACCCTGTTCGGCAGAGGCAGGAATTTCTATCGGGTTCAGTTTCAGTCGTTCAATGGTCTGCAGGGCGCCGTAGAAGGTGGGCGATTCAATTGCCACGTAATCACCGGGTTGTGTGACTGCCTGCAGGCTTAAATTCAGAGCTTCCAGACCACCGCTGGTAATCACCAAATCATCCGGCATCACCTGAATGCCCTGCTGCACGTAACGTTGTGCGATGAGCCGGCGTAACTCATAGCTGCCGGGCGGTAAATTGGTCAGGGCACTGTCGTCTCCCATTTTGCGTGACGCACTGGCCAGACTGCGGACCAGTTCCTGCTGCGGAAATAAGCAGGCGTCAGGAAACGCGGAACTGAAGGGAACAAATTCACCGCTTTTGGTGCGTTGAAACACATCATAAAGCAGATCATTGATTTGCAGGGGAGCCTGGCTGTCCTGGTGAATTTGTTGTTCTGCATCGATCAGCTGCCTGATATTCGGTGCAACGAGATAGCCGGATTGCGGCTTGGCAACCAGCCAGCCTTCACTTTCCAGTAACTGGTATGCCTGAAGTACGGTCGCCGTACTGACATCGGATTGTCTGCTACAGGCCCGGACAGAGGGGATTTTTTCACCCGCACGCCAGATCTGTTGCCGGATCTGTTGTTTTAACTGTCTGGCAAGTGATTGATATTTAGTCATTTGTTTGTGAGCTTTCTTGAGATAAGCAGAACATATCATGCCTTAAGGTTAACGCAAGCGAGCAAGCCCGTATCTGATGATTGCGTTGGGTTTTGCTGAGTTCAGGATGAAGAATCTGGCTGGCTGTCACTGTCAACAAACTGATAGATAACTGTCATCCATATTTCGGCGGACTGTCATACACACTCCCTAGCATATTCAAACGTAAATTGGACTAGTCCACATTTGCCATGGAATCAAAACAAGATAAGGGAAAAAAATGTCAATCCACAAGAAGCAGTTTTCAGCCAGAGCAGCGATTTTACTGACGGCACTGACAGTTTCAGGCTGTAATGTCAGTGAAGAAGTGACGCCTGAGGACAAAAAAGGCGAAATTGGTGTAGGCCAGATTGTGCCTGCGCCAGAGTCAGATGTTGCAGTTCAGTTTTCGATTTACCCGTATTTGCAGCAACCGACGTCGAACAGCATGGCGGTGATGTTCGAAACTGATGATCCGTCACCTGCCGTATGGGCCAGACCTGCAGACAGCAAGGGTGAATTTACCGTGGCTCAGTCGGTGAGGGTAGACAACACCAATTTGTACAGCGTGACTGTTGAAGGATTGGATGCGGATACACCGTATGAATATTTCATTGTCAGTTCCGCAAAAGGAAAAAATAACGTTTCGGCGGTTTCAGAACGCTATGTGTTTAAAACTTATCCTGCCGCCGGAGCAACAACTGCGCCTTTTCGCGTGGTTGCCATCAGTGATACGCAAAATAACAGTACGCTGGGTGCCCTGAACGACATCATTTCGAAAGGGATCATTCCAACCGTTTGTCAGAGTCAGCCTGAAACCTGTGCCTCTTCGATTGCGGCCATCACGATTTCGGGCGACATTGTGAACAGTGGTGACAGTCTGTTGCAATGGCGACGTGATTTCTTTGATCAAATGAAAGCCATTTCCCCTTACGTGCCGCTGGTGGCAGTCCCCGGCAACCACGACTACTACGGAAATACCGAACTGACGAATTATCGCCATTTCTTCCAGCAGCCCGACAATGGCTCAGCCGGTTATGAAGAGCAGTGGTATTGGCTGGATTACGGGAATCTGCGTCTGGTCGGTCTGAACAGTTATCCGATTTCAAAAAGCCACGGAAAATTTAATTCGGAAACATTGGGGATTCAGCGCCAGTGGTTACGGGAGTTGCTGGTGGATACACAAGCAGACAGTGATGTTGATTATGTGCTGAGTATGTTCCATCACCCGTGTCTGTCAGAGCTTTGGTTGTCCGGAGAAAGTATTGGCAGTTGCGAGATGGTGGCAGAAATGGAAGATTTCAGCCGGACTACCGGCAAGCTGACCGGACATTTGTTTGGTCACACCCATGCGTATTCGCGTGGTCAGTCGATGGATACCCATCACCTCTGGCTCAATGCGGCAACAGCGGCCGGTTATCGTGAAAAAATGAACGATGACAATTACTACAAAAATGACACCCGTGATTACGACACTTTCGCCATCAGTCAGAGTGAATTTGGTTTTAACCTGCTGACTTTCAATCAGGACAATGCGTCTTCCATGCAACTGACGCGTTACAGCGCGACGGTCGCAACCAAGGGCGGCGGTTATGCCAGCCTGGAGGATACATTCACGGTCTCAGATACCCTGACGATGAAAGCCAATCCGGTGGTGGTCGATGCGCCGCAAGTGCTGGAAGGCAACGGTAATTTTGCTCTGAATCAGCTGAACCTGGCGATCAGTCATCCGGATCCGGCCAGTATTTATGAAGTTCAGTGGCAGCTGAGTCAAGACGAAGAGTTCAGTCAGAACGTGTTTGATATCTGGGGGAACAAAACCCGTGCCCATAATATCTGGCCAACGCAGGACGGAACGATTCAGGGCACACCGGTCGATACACAGGCCGGAGTTGATCTGACGAGAATCAGTCTGGCTGATTTTTCCGGTCAGCTGAAAATGGGGAATGATGAAACCCATAAGTGGCAGAAAAGAGATTCAGAGCATTCCCATGACTCGTTCCGGGATCCGTTCAAGGGCAGTTCTGCGCCGGTTCTGACGCTGTTTCCCGGCGATACCTGGTACTGGCGCGCCAGAGTCCGGAATGCCAACCTGGGGTGGTCTGACTGGAGTGATACCGCAACATTATCGATCGATGCCGGAGTCACCACAGCGCTGCCGGTTCAGAACGGTGGCGCAGAAGCGCAGGATTTGTCGGGCTGGACCCTGGAACAAGGCTACTGGCGGGTATTAGACGAAATTGACAATATTACACCAGCCGAAGGGCAGTATTACTTCAGTGCGCGTCCGAATGATACCGCAGCGGGCGGTGCTGCTTACGATGATCTGAGTCAGACGATTGACGTCAGTTCATACAGCAGTGCGATTGAACAGTCGCTCGCATTTGTCCGGTTGAGCTTCAACAGCAACGGCTGGGGCGATGGCGATCATGCGATTGTGAGCCTGCAAGCACTGGATGGCAGCGGGAATGCAATCGGTCAGCCAGGTACTGTAAAGACAGAAAGCAAAAAGCAGCAATGGCAGCAGTATGATTCAACGCTGTTGTTACCGGCAGATACCCGTGCAGTGAAACTGACTCTGCGTGCGGTGAAGAAAGCCGGCAGTATGTCGGACGTACATTTGGACCATATACAGTTATCCCTGACAACGCCTTAATCGAAGGGTGGAACAGACGTAACAAACGGCACCGGTTTGGTGCCGTTTTCATTTGCCTCGCGATGCGTGATGAGGGCTTTTACATGATTTCCGGATGTATCCGCAGAAGAGCTCAGCGAACCTCCAACCTTTGTTTAAGCGTCTTGTTTAAGGCGTTGTCGATACGATTAACTTCGCCCCAAATGTGCCTAACAAAGCACCGGCGGTGCGGCAAAAGACACGTTTGAATCTGAGATAAAGCCGTTGTGCTTTAGGGGTGGAAAGCGCTGTCGCAACAATGGCATACCAGCCGAAGTTAGACAGGAAAACGCCTGTGCTCAGGAAGAGTGGTGTCATGGCGGGAACGTCAGCCGGTAAGAGTGCAGCAAATACACTGCTGAACACCATCGCTGTTTTGGGATTGCTCAGCTGCGTTGTTAAGCCATAGAAAAAAGATGCCAGGCTGCTTTTCTGTCTGTTCTGAGTCTGGCTGGGTACGGACTGTTGATTGCCTTGTTTCCAAATACGGTACGCTAAAACGCAGAGGTACGCGCCACCCAGCACTTTGAAAGTGATGTAGAGCTCTGGAATCAGGGTGAATAATGTCACCAGTCCGAAAGAGGCAAGCAAGGCAAAAATCAGAGCGCCGCACCCCATCCCCAAAGCAATTGCGAAGGCATGCCGTCTTGAATGAGACATTGCCGTTTGTGCGACCAGCAGAAATGAAGGACCTGGCGTCATCGCGCCCAGGGTCAGCAAGGCCAGAATCGGCCACAGGAAAGAAAAATCTTGCATATCGGACTCTTAATATTCAATTGAAGTGGCTTGCCGGGCCATCACATCAGTCATCGGGTGACAAACTGGCGAACTCAATATATTGCATATGTTGTCTGAAAATCCAGCCCGCTGGTATGACGATCAACTGATTGCTGACGAAGCGTAGTTCGGGTGAGGCGTTGCAGAATGAATTTGAGCCCAGTGATGCTGCCAGATAGGGGAAGCGAAGCGCGGTCATGAATTTCCGGCAAGGAATCTTCGGAAAGAGAAAGGGCACGTTGCGTGCCCTGATGTTTTTATTTTATTTGTGCGGGCGATGCTGTGTATCTTCACCGGCCGTAATAAACAACATGCGTGCCCATAACTTGATTTTTGCCGTATGCCAGGTGCCTTGCGGTACAAAAACAAAGGAACCGGGCTCATGTAAGGCAACTTCCTGAACACCTTCCGGATATTCAAGGAAAAATGTTGCTGCGCCAGCCAGCAGAATCACGACTTCATCACCTTTCGGGTGCACTTCACTGCTGGGCCAGTCTTCCGAGAAATCGTATAGGCTGACGAGATACTCGTGATGAAAATCGCCCAGTTGCCCGGCCATCAGACGGGGCCAGAAGGTATCATCAATGGTTAAGGGTTCGATGCTGGCGTCGCTGCGTAAGCGGAGACAGGTCGATTTCAGGTCCAGCGGCTGCTTATCTGACATGTGGATTCCTTTCTCTGAACTAAGAGAGTCTTAAAATCAGTCTCATGCCATAAGCATAGCTGAAGGGTCGGCTGCCGCTGTGATCTCCTGAAACGATGGGATCAGACTTCCAGTTTGAAGGCGGCAGCATCTTCCGGGGTATAGTTGCTTTTGAAGGTGAACGCATAAGGGCTGTCACCATTGTGTCTCAGGTAATCGAGACGCTGCTTTGCTTCTTCTATCGTGGGGATATGATTGTCAGCAATCCACCACAGCACATAGGTATCCTCGGCAGAACGATAGAACCATTCACTTTTACGTCGCATGATCTCGCGGTGATGTGTCCTGAACATAAAATTTTTGAGTGCATCCACAGAGTCCCATACTGACATATTGATCAGCATATCGGGATTATCAAAGGCATTGATGCTGGTGGCATCTCCGGAGTCATCTTGCAGCCGCCAGACAAAGCCATCACTTTGATCCGCAATGCTGTTGACCGGTTCAAGGTTATCAACAAAGTCTTTGATTTCAAGAGCATCCATCGGATATTTAGAAAGCGCAATATTCAGTTGTGCAAGTTTCATCTTTCCTCCGTGATTTAAGATAGACGAGCGCAGATTTGTTCTTTCAAATAAAGATTTGAACACATGCTTCCTGAAATGAGTAGACTGTTATTTCTTTCCGGCATCAGGCATTTCGATCTTTGAGATATCAACCAGATTCCAGGCCATCTCCTGATTTCGGTATATTCTTTTGCCTAAATCCGGATAATCAGCAACATCATGTGGAAGGCGTTGGCCGATGACCAGACACTTCAGAACTGTGTGGATAATGTTCAGATGGTTATGAGAGTGGAAGAGACAGGTACTGTGAAGCTTTGAGAACAGCCCTGTCTATCTGTTGTTATGAGCGAGTTAGCACTGTACTTTAAAACTATCATTTTCCTCTGACATGAGTATCACAGAAAACTTCAGCTCTTCAGATAACTTTTGGTAACTTTCATCAGACAGGCCAGGCCACGCTCCTTTGAATAATCCTGAAAAAAGTGGGGTGTTAGAGATTTGAGATTGTAATGAGGCGCATTGATCTTTGTCGATGTACTTCGCTCGTCCTGTCAGGGTACTTACGAACGAAAGTTTCTCGTTACTTTCGACAACACTGAACTTTTTGACATCGAACTTCGTTTTACCCACTCTTTCACCTTTTAACTTTTCAGTTAATATCATTGCCGCAATTTCAAGTTTGAGTTTACCAACATCGTACTGACTGGCCGGGACACTTTTTAGTGAGTCTAAAGTTGTAGCGGAAAGAGTAAAAGAAGCCAATAGAATTGTTGCTAAACTAATGATTTTTAGCATAAAAATCCTTTTTATTTTGAGTGTGGAGCTCAATTTATAGCGCATATGTAATCTCATGAAAAGTATACTGTTCCCCAAGATGGGATCAGTTCGTCAGTGGATAGAGATGTACTCCATATCTTTTTATTTCTTTCCGGCATCAGGCATTTCGATCTTTGAGATATCAACCAGATTCCAGGCCATCTCCTGATTTCGGTATATTCTTTTACTTAAATCCGGATAATCAGCAACATCATGTGGAAGGCGTTGGCCGATGACCAGGCATTTCAGAACTGTGTGGCCAGTGTTCAAAAGACTATGTGCTTCGCCGCCGGCTTTGTAGCCGATAAAATCTCCGGCGCTGACCGAGTAATAGTGCTTTCCGATTCTGGCCTCGGCTGTGCCTTCGAGAATATAGACACATTCATCTTCAAAATAATGGCGATGAAATTCTGTGGTCAGCATGCCAGGCTGGACTTCAATCAAGTGAACTCCAATCCCGGTCAGTCCGGTCAGATCACCAAGTGACTTATTTACACGCTGGGCCTTAGGGTTCAGAAAGTGGGTTTTTTCGATGCCCTCGAAAGCCTCAATATTCTCTCTTGTCAGCAGGCATTTATTCATTATATATATCCTTGTCAATTGAATGGTTTTTACAGCATAGACCAGAATGAACAACAGAGAAGTTTTGTTTATCAAGTGATTTAGTATGAAAATCAGCTGATCCGATTATTTTTTAGAAACAATGCATAAGCATGGGAAGATGGTTACGGAGTGGAAAAGTCTACGTCAGATCACAATTATGGCGTCAGGTTTTTATTCTGGTTAAGATGAATTTTCAACGTGATTTTTGGATTTACTATTTAAAATTTAACATTTTGAATTGGTTTTATGTCCTAAACAAACCGAGCGTTCTATATGCAATGATGAGTTAACTGTTTGTTTTTATGTTTTTTTGTTGTCGGTTTTATTGGGTTAAATATTAAACTAATTATTATGTTTTTATAATATCTGAATTTTCAGATAAATGAATCAACAATTATTTCAGATTATTTCATTAACATAATAAAGTTTTTTTGATGATAAATATTTTGTTGACTCGAAAAACATTGGGTTGGTATAAGAATTAATGCATATGTGCACAATGTATTATTCATTGGCTTGTGCGAATTTATTGATACAAAAATAACAATGAACAAGAAGGCAAAAATGAAAAAACAAATAGCACCTTTCATATTTTTAATACCATTTGGTCACATTTCAGCCGCGGCTGCTTTGGAAACCAGTGCTTTCTATCCTGAGGAAGTAGAAATTCACTACAACCTTGGGCCTGAAGTTTGTAAAGCGGATTTCAGACCGGTAACACGTGCTGAAGCATTGCGTTTCCGCGATTCGATCATGAATAAAATCGGCAAATGGTCTTATGTCACGCTGGCTGATGGCTGGATCATCATGGGCCCGGGTTATCAGGGTGAAATCAAGGAAGGCAGCGCTGATCATACAGCCTGTTATCCGTTGAATGCAGAAACCAACATTTTAACTTTCCCTTCTGTCACCATTGATGAGGGCTCGAAAGAGCGGGTTGAATGGACGCTGGTCAATGATCAGGATAATTTCATTTTGCCTGCCGCATACCTGGCACACCATATGGGTTATGCCTGGGTTGGCGGTCCGAAAGGTTCTCAGGTCGGTGAAGACATGAAAGTCTGGTGGGACAGCAATGCAAATGCGTGGAAGATCCGTGGGAATGATGGCCCGTGTGAAGGGTACCGTTGTCAGGATATGAGCACCATTTCGGTGAAAAACTTCTCGTACACCATGGATCCGAAGTCTTTTAAAGTCGATGGTTCTGTTGTGAATTCGAACAGCAAACTGGTGAATACCATTTCGTCGACGGCGATCAATAAAACCAGTATTGAACAGCAGTATGTGATCGATATCAGCTACAACACCTCGACAAGCTGGTCACAAAACAACAGCTACAGTTTCAGTGAAAGTGTTGCAGTGAGCAGTACGTTTAAAAGCCCGAACGTGACAGGTGGTGTGGATAAGTCGATTCAGGTCACTATTGGCGCGACACAAGGGTGGGGCAGTACCAGCGGCGGTGAAGAAAGCAACCGCGTGACCATTCAGGCCAGACCGACCGTGCCTGCGAACAGCGCACTGAAAGTGCTGCTGAATGTGTATCGTGCTGATATTTCTTACCCGTACGTGTTCGATGCCGATGTGTCTTATGAGCTGGGCTTCGACGGTTTCATGCGTTGGTCAGGCAATGGTCTGCTGTGGCATCCGGAAGACAGACCTGATTTCAGCACGACCTTTGCGATTGGCCGTTTTGCAGGTCAAGAGAAGAGTCTGGAATTCCAGTGGGATCACCGTGATATCACGGGCATGAACAAAACCTGGGACTGGAACTGGATCGCGCAAAATGCGGGTTCTTACGACACCCGTTACTGGCTGGGTAAAGTGTTGTCACCGAAGAAAGCCAGAATCAAAGGTCAGTTCTACGCAGAAGATCAGTTCACTGGTGAACTGTACTTTGAAGAAATTCCGCTGCCGCAAGGCGACAGCAACATGGCGACCATGGAGAAAAGCATCAAAGATCAGCTGGAAGACGCAGGTCTGACTGATGTCCAGGTCTCTGTGAGAAAAGAAAGTACAGGCGTTTAATTGAGTTAAATCAGCCTCTTTTGTAAGAACAACCGGAAGCCACCAGTGGTTTCCGGTTTTTTACGATTGTGATTCGTCAGTTCAGCACCGAACCAATTTGTTTGACGGCAAAATACATCTGGTTGTCGTAATGCGTCACCTGAATCTGTGTGATGCTGCCATTGCTGATGGATAAGCCTGAATACCAGGCCGGATTTCGCCAGTCGAGGCCGAGCACGTCGGCAAGAATGGCACGAATCACACCGCCGTGGGTGACAATCAGCACATTCCCCTTCAGCCGTGCAATTTGTTGAGACCAGCAATCCGAGACGCGCTGGTAAAAGTCTTCAAGCGTTTCGGCTTCCGGCAAACGGGTACTGGCCGGGTTTTGCCAGAACTGCTCCAGTTGCTGCCATTCAGGGCTGTCTTTTGTGACCAGGTCAAAGGGGATGCCATCAAGCAGACCGAAGTGCATTTCCTGAAATCCGGGTTCGGAGATCAATGGCTGCTCTGTGTCCAACTGGTTGGCAAGCGACCAACAGCGACGCAGCGGCGAACTGATAACGGTTTCGAAAGAAATAGGCTGATGTCTGATTTTACTGGCGATGGCCTGATTGATGTCTTCCTGAACATCAACATCTGTTGAGCCGTATAAAGCCGCCGGTCCGTTGACTTTCCCGTGCCGGACGAGCGTGATGGTGAATGTTGTCACTTTGACGCCTCTTTCAGCTTCAGCGGTAGTCCTGCCGCAACAAAGGTGACGTCCTCAGCGATGGCGGCAATCTGCTGATTCATGCGGCCGGCATTGTCGACGAAATAACGACTGATTTCACCCAGCGGAACGATGCCGAGGCCGACTTCGTTCGAGACAAAAATCAGCTCCGCAGGACAGGTTCTGACTGCATCCATAAGCTCCGCAATCTGTTCTTCCAGTGCGTCATGACTGCACCTTTCTCCCAGTGAAAAAATCAGGTTATTGAGCCACAGCGTCAGACATTCGATCAGTACGACATCATCAGACGTCAGGGTGCAGAGCAGCGCGGGCAATGCCAGCGGACATTCATGCTCAATCCAATGATCGCCCCTTTGTTGCTGATGATGCTGGATCCGCGCCTGCATCTCTTCATCAAATGCTGTTGCAGTGGCGACATAATGCAGTGATTTCCCCGGGCTCAGTTTTTGCTGTGCCAGTTTTTCTGCAAAGGATGATTTGCCTGAGCGCGCTCCGCCCAGGACCAGACTGACCTTTGACATGATCGCCATGTTATCCCCCCTGATGATGGACGGAGGCAATCAGGATCAGGTAGATCAACAGCTCCATCAACTGCTGTGCTGCGCCAAGACAATCTCCGGTAAATCCGCCAAGTCTTGTATTCAGCCAGGCTTTAAAAGCGAAGCGAAACAACCCGGCAGTGATGAGCAGGGCGATTGCTGACTGAGGCGTGAAGAACAGGCTGACCAGTGCACCCGTTGCAATCAGGCAGAGGAGTTCAGGAACTGTTTGGGCATTGGCAAGTGGTTTGCTTTTGCTGGTGTCAGATTCGCTGACATAACGCATATCAAAAATCAGTGTTGCTGCCACAGCACGGCTGAGCGTGTAGGCGACGATCAATACTTCAACCAGTCCGGTTTCTGTGGCCAGATAGCTGAGCATGATGAACTTGCCCAGCAAAGCCATGATGAGGGTCGCAGCACCATAGGTACCGATACGGCTGTCTTTCATGATGGTCAGGCGGCGTTCTGTGGTCATGCCGCCACCGATACCATCTGCCATGTCGGTCAGACCGTCTTCATGAAATGCACCTGTCAGCATTAAACTGCAAACCATGACGAGAAAAACCGCAATCTGTGCGGGAAACCAGTGAGCGGCCACCGAATAGATGGCCGCGCAAAGAGTGCCCAGCAACAGTCCGACTAAAGCAAAATATCGCCCTGCACGGTTCATACGTTCGTCCGAATAGGGCGTCGATGCCGGAATCGGCAGGCGGCTGAAAAATGAAACCGCCAGACAAAACAGTTGCGCCTGATAGCGAAGGCTGAACATTTATACCGTCACTCCGGCATCGGCAAAACTGGCCATGTGATTGTAAAATTCAGCGCTGGCCTGCAGGAGCGGATATGCCAGGGCAGCCCCAGTGCCTTCACCCAGTCGTAATCCCAAATCCAGTAATGGCACAGCTTCCAGCAGGGCTAACACTTTCTGGTGTCCCTGTTCTTCAGAACGGTGCGCAAAAATCATGATATCCCGTGCATCCGGATTGAGCAGCGTTGCGATATAAGCGGCGACAGACACAATGAACCCGTCGACGAGTACAGGGACACGCTGCTCACTGGCGGCAAGAAAAGCACCGACCATCTGAACAATTTCAAAACCGCCCAGCTCAGCCAGCGCTCTGAATGCATCAGGTTCTCCGTTTTCAGTATATCGGGTAACCCCCTGACGAATCAGGCTGACTTTGTTCAGCAGCTGCGCATCGTTAATGCCTGTGCCTTTTCCGACACAATAGGCGACGTTGGTTTGGCTGAGCGCTGCCAGGAGTGCAGAAGCACTGCTGGTATTCCCAATGCCCATCTCACCAAACATCAGTAAATTACAGCCAGATTCGATGGTTTGTCGTGCAATTGCACCCCCCAGTTCCAGCCCCTGTGCGACCTGCGCTTCAGTCATAGCCGCCTGCTGGGCAAGATTCTGGGTTCTGGTCCCCAGACGCTGCAGAATGAAATTTGGATTGTCGGTATCGACCGGCAGCAGAATCCCGCAGTCAATGACTTTCAGGTCGATCGCATTTAACCGGCAAAACTGGTTAATCGCCGCACCGCCGGCAAGAAAATTCAGCACCATTTGCTGTGTGACTTCACTCGGAGCAATGCTGACGCCTTCTTTCGCAATGCCGTGATCTCCGGCAAACAGCAGCATCGTCGGCTGATTCAGGTGAATCTGACGGACAGCGTTCTGCTGTCCCTGACTTTGAATCAGTGCAAGCTGTAAAGCCGTGGATTCGAGTTGTCCCAGTGAACCTGTGGGTTTCGTTTTTTGGTCGATGCGTTCTTGAATGGTTGAGGTATGGCGATTATCTAAGGTCATATTTGCGTGCTCTGCTGTTGGATTAATCAGGACGTTTTACGGTGAATACATCGCCCAGCCGGGCGTATTCCGATCCACCAAGGCGAGAAATCGGATCAAGTTTGAGCGCATCTATCTTGAGTCGTTCACTGTTGCGGTCAATCATGTTTTCATCCAGATAGATCTGCTCAATTTCAGCGAAGATCAGGCTTTGCGGGGTGTTGCCAATCTCTTTGATTTCAAAGAGTGTGCAGCCGAATGCAACCGGACAGGCTGCAACACGCGGCAGGTCGAATCCCTCAAATTCCGCCAGCTCAATCTGATTGGTTTCCACTTCAGAGACTCGGTGATCCAGGGTTGCAGAGGTCGCCGTGACCTGTTCCCCCAGTTCTGTCGGAGCGATGTGAATCACGAGACGGCCCGTCGCCATGACATTACGCGTGGTGTCTTTGATGTCACCGTTGGGTTTCTTGCCGACGGAGAGCATGAGCAGGGGCGGATTGCTTGAAACGGCCGTGAAATATGAAAATGGCGCCAGGTTGTAATTTGCATCACCTGCATCGGTCAGAACCCAGGCCACCGGGCGAGGGACGATGGTTTGGGTCATCAGATGATAAATATGGCTGGGCGCCATGGTTGAAACGTCAATATTCATTGTGGCTTCCATGTTCAATGTTTCATGCAGTGTACCTGCCGCTTTGCTTTGAAAGCAAAGTGATTGATCTATTTATTAGAAATGGCATCCGATGCCTGAATCTGACGTATCAGTGTCCATCTTCCGTCGGAACGATTGCCGCAGGGGACGCGGTTGACTCTTGTGCTGACCGTTGTTGCAACGAAAGCAGCCAGAACCCTGTTGCAGCCAGAGCTGCCACGCTGATAATCATCATCCAGGCATTTGTATAACCATTACTTTGAATATAGGCACCGATGAAGACATATGTAGGCATCAATCCAATGTTTCGGATCGTGATCAAAATACCGCTGATCCGTCCTCGGTGACTGCTGGGCGAATGGTTTGCCAGATAGACTCCTTCTTTCGTCAGCAGGAAGACTTCGGCGGCAGATAACAGGAACCAGGCGAAAAAGATCACCCAGACAGCTGTCCATTGCATGATCATGGCATAGCCGATGGCGAACAGCCCCCCGGCAATTGCCAGACTGCTGAGTTCACTTTGATTGTTGGTGAGCCGCATCAGCAACGGGGTGGCAACCACAACGACGACGCTGGCAAACGTCATGAGTTGTCCGAATAAGACCGCGCCATCCTGTGTGAACACATGACTGAAGTACAAAGGGCCGGTCATCGTCATCTGATTCAGTGCGAACCAGAGCAGTGTACAGAGTCCGCCAAAGACCAGCAGTCTCGGACGTTCGCGAAATACAGTCCATACCGAGCTGTCAGTTGCGTGTTCCAATGCAGAAAGTTCAGTGTATTCGGTGGCATGATGCTCGTCACTGACGCGGTACATCACGATGAGAATGCCGATCAGTACAGCGAAGCCGTTCCCCCAGTAGATCCAGGCGGTGTGATGCCAGAAGAGGTAGCCGGCGACCACGGGGCCGACGGCAGAACCCAGATTATAAGCAAGGTAGCTGAGCGACATCACAGCATCCCGGTTCTGTGGGTTGGAATGTCCTGCAACCAATGCGTTGCTGGCCGGCAAGGCAATACCGATAAAGAAATAAGCAAGGAACATGAGCGCGGGAGCAATCACGTGGTGTTCGGAAAAGAACCCGCAAACCAGTAACACCAGTGCGCCGAATAACTCCCCCCAGACCATGGTGCGTTTATGACCATAGGTGTCTGAGAGTTTCCCGCCAATTAATCCCCCCATCATATATGTCCCGGTGACAATCATGACCAGCGTACCGGCAATCGTCGTGGAATAGCCCTGCTTTTGAGTCAGTAAGAGGGTCATAAACGGAATAATGAAATTTCCAAGACCAAGAATGAATCGTGCGACGGCAATAGAATAGATATCTCCCGGCAATCCTTTGTACGGCGAGAGTAATTCAATCAGGCGTTTATAAATCAATCGGAGTTCCTTTTCCGTGAGACAAAGCCGAAGCCATATTTTTCGGCCGGTGTTCCTGCTTTCATTGAAGGGCGACATCATATCAATAAATCAATCGGGTGCATAAGACTCAAACTGTCACAGTTATCGACGCCTTTTCTGTTCATAATCAGTCGGTCAAAGGAATAAACAGTATGTGATGGAGGCTGTCATGGTGACTGCAATTCTTGTCGCGGGAATCATTCAAAGTATCGTTCTTGGTATTTTTTTAGTGAAGAAAAGCAGGGAGCAGGGATCGTTTTGGCTGCTGGCCGTGATTCATCTGTGTTTTGCAATCGATTTGAGTCTGTTGCTGGCATGGCATGAACATTGGCTGACATCGCGCCTGAATATGATGTGGCCCGTGCTCTATCCGGTACTCTTTTTACTTTTTATCCGCCAGTGTATTACCGGAAAATCAGTCACACGACGGGATGGCATTCATTTCGTTCCGCTCGTTGTTATGAGTCTGCTGTGTGCGGATTTGCTCTGGTCACCGGCTGAAATCCAGCCGGTGATGCGACATTATCTGGCAGCCGGGCTGCTGGTGGTGTTTTATCTGGGTTACAGCGCGGCAGGCATGCGACTGATCTGGCGATATCATTCGCAGCAAATGTTGTTTCAGGCTCAGTTGTCACCAGCTAATCTGGTGGTGCTTTGGGGAATCAGCTTCAGCCTGTTACTGGCAGTCGCGATGGTGGTGCCTCAGGCCAGTGTGAATACGCAATTGCCGCTGCCGCATCTGGCGATATCGCTGGTGCTTTTTGTCATCACCTGTTGTCTGCTGATTCATCCTGGTCTGCTTCAGTTTGAGGTTATGGCCGGCCCCGATCTGGATAAATCAGAAGCACAGCCTGATGCATTGATGCAGGCAATCAGTCACGACATTCTGGCAATTATGGATGAACGGCAATATTTCCTGAATGCGGATATCAGCCTGTCATCACTGGCGCAGGAACTGGGCGTGAAACCTTATTTGCTGACCCAGGCGATCAATCAGGTTCTGGGCGTCAAATTTTATGATCTGGTGAATGAGCGGCGAATTACGCATGTGTGTGAATTGCTGTTAAAACGACCGTCCAGACCGGTGCTGGAAATGGCTTTTGAAGCCGGTTTTAATTCGAAATCAACCTTTAATGCGGCGTTTAAGAAGTATCAGCAATGCACACCATCGCAGTATAAAGCTCGGATTCAAAGTCCGAATTAGCGAATTCGGACGTCTGATTCATCCAATCGGACGCTTTTTACAGGGTTCTTCTTATTCTGGAGTTTCTGAATAAGGAGATGACCATGAAACCCAAATTACTTTTCCGAACTTGTATGATCGTCGTTTTATGGGGACTGGCGGGGTGTCATTCAGATGACAACACGACAGAGAAAACACCGGAAGAAAATCAGGGGAAAAACGCTGCGGCACATGTGTATCCGGCGCCGGGCGGCCCATATCGGGTTGGCGTGAAAGCCTTCGATTTACTGGATGCCGGACCTGATGGGATGAGTCCGGTTCCTGAGACAACACGCCGTCTGCCTGTAAAAGTGTTTTACCCGACACAAGAGAACTCGGGTCAGTATCAGGGATATTTTGATTCGTGGGGACATCAGATTAGTTATCTGGAACGTGTTCGTCCCGAAGATAAACCCATTCATCCCAATCAATTTGAGTTAAGCAGTATCCTGTCCTGGTCACGGGCGAATGCACAAATCGCGCCCCCCGAGTCGGGTACGGGCTGGCCGGTTCTGATCTATTCTCATGGTGCGTTTTTATTTGAAGTGGATAATACCGAATTGCTCGAAGACCTTGCCAGCCGGGGTTATGTTGTCGTGTCTATCAACCATACATATATATCCGGGATTGCCAGTTTCCAGGATGGCAGCGCGATCAGCGCTTATGTGCCAGAAGACTCGGATGATGTAGACACGGATAAGGGCTTTGCCTATTTTGATCAGGTGATCGCGCCGCAAATTATTCATGATGTTTTTTATGTTTATCAGTGGCTGACGTGGCATCCGGAATTATTTGACTATCAGCTGGATGACACCCGGATAGGCACGCTGGGCTACAGTCTGGGCGGGTCGGCAGCGATGAACAGTTGTGCGCAAATCGCAGCCTGTGTTGCCAGTGCAAATATGGATGGCTTGTTGCTGGGGAAGGTGCGCGAACAGCCACTCAATAAACCATTATTGCTCATGCAAACGCCAGAGCAGACGTTAGCTGAGGCGTTTGCTGATAACGGCCACGAGACCTATCTGCTGACCATCGCCCATACGACCCACAGTGATTTTATGGATCAGAACCGCTGGGTTGTTGGTTATCCGTCAGGAATTGATATTGACCAAATGCACCAGATCAAGAAGCAGAGTATGGCGACATTTTTTGGTCATTATCTGAAAGACACCGATCTGGTCTGGCCGGAACATGAAGCGCTGACACTCGAGGTGAAATAACCGGTACTGAATGACTGAATGACTGAATGACTGAATGACTGGATGCAACAGAATTCATTTGCATTTCAAAATTGAGTCTGATAGAAAAACAACATGATGAAGATCAAATTAATTTCTCCACTGGCGAAGCCAGTTCAACAAACCACCACCACCGAAACCAGCAGGTTGTTCGGGGGGTAGGCACGACACAAGATTTTTCAAACCCTCTGAGCGATTCGCCAGAGGGTTTTTTTATTGTTATATCCCCCGCGTTTCGCTCAGAGTTTCACAAACCTGAAGAAGGAAAGAAACTCATGAAATCACATCGCGAAATTGCAGAACAACTTGACCTGTTTCATTCTGAACCACAAGGTCCGGGTATGATCTTCTGGCATCCGAACGGCTGGCGTTTATTTCAAAGCATTCAGGATCACATCCGGAATCTTTATCAATCCCATGGGTTTCAGGAAGTGCGGACACCTCAGTTTCTGAAAAAGGATTTGTGGCAGACTTCTGGTCACTTGTCGATGTTTGGCGAGAATATGTTTTTCGGCGGTGATCAGGAAAATGAGCTGGATTATGCTCTGAAACCGATGTCCTGTCCGGCGCACATTTTGCTGTTCAAACGCGGGGTACACAGCTATCGCGATCTGCCGGTGAAGTTGTTTGAGTTCGGACTGGTTCACCGGAATGAATCGTCCGGCTCGCTGAATGGTTGTCTGCGTCTGCGGCAGTTTACTCAGGATGATGCGCATGTGTTCTGTGCCTGGTCGCAGGCCAAAGATGAGGTCTGCCAATTTCTGAAACGCGCCCAGCTCGTCTACAGCCAGTATGGGTATCAGCAGTTATCCGTCAAAATCTCCACTCGGCCGGAAGCGGCATTGGGCCATGAAGCGCTGTGGCAACAGGCAGAACAAATTCTGATGGAGGGCTGTCAGGCTCAATCACTGGATTATGAATTACAGGTGGGTGAAGGCGCATTCTATGGTCCCAAGATTGAACTGGCTTTGACAGATAATGTTGGCCGGGAATGGCAATGCGGCACAATTCAGCTCGACTTTAATCTGCCCGAACGGTTCGATATTGCTTACGCAAATGCTGAAGGTGAAAGAGAACGCCCGGTAATTCTCCATCAGGCTATGTACGGCTCTATTGAACGCTGGCTTGGCATGTTGCTGGAAGTGACTCAGGGCGCATTGCCGGAATGGATTCATCCGGTGCCGGTCGCACTGGCGACAGTCGGTGAAATTGCAGATGAATATGCAGGTTCGCTGGTGGCGCTGATTGAATCTGCGGGTCTGCACGTCATCGCTGATCACAGTCACAACAGTGTTGCCCGTAAGATTAAACGATTTCATAAGATGAAAATCCCCAACATTCTGATTGTCGGAGAAAAGGAAATCGAGACAGCACAAGTCGCGCTTCGGCGTGGTAAAAAAGTGACAGCGATAGAGACATCTAAGTTAGTGGAAGCACTGTTGGCTTTCCAGAAAACTGCTTGAATGACTGAAAGTGTCCGGATACGCAGACTCAACAGATAAGCGTCTGTTCCATTTCAGAAGTGCTGCTGAAAAGGGACCTTGTCTGGTAAAAGCTGTGAAAATGGATGTTTCACAATGATATCCAAGTATCTGGCGGATACTTGGATATTCGTGAACAGAGTATTGGCTTGCTATGCTGATGTGTTGCGTTGTGGGTCGAGGGATGCGATTGGCTGTCATTCAGCGTAAAATGAGGCGTTTTTATGATTGTAATCAGTGCAGGGATAAATGAAATCAGTACAAGAAAAAGAACAAGTAAAAATTTTGGCCTCATATTTTGCAGTATTTGGTGGGATATTCCTTAGTTTTTTCTATTCACTGGAAGGGTATATTGTTTTATCAGTGAGTGTTGTTTGGTGCTTATATGCTTTGAAAGTGAGTCAATTTCCTGAAAGTAAAAAATGTCTCAAGGGCATTCTGTTGTCGATATTGCTATTGGTGTGCCTGAAGGCATTAGGTGTGTTTTTCGTCTATCAAACAGAGGATTATAACTCCAGCCTGTTGTTAAGTTTGTTTTCTGATCAGGATAAGGCGGCCGGTATTCTCGCTTTTTTGGGGATAACTTTTATATTTTCCGGGAAGTTCTTACCACTATTGACGCTTTTTTATGGACTAAAAACATGGAAGTCAAATCTGTAGAAAAGAATGTCTGTAGAAAGGAATGCTTTGATTTTAAATTTCAGCTTCAATGGTTGAAAACAGCTTCGTCTTAAGTGCTGACGGACGGTTTTTCTTATTGATTGAAAGCTGTGATGGGGATTAGATTGAAAAAGCAGGCGGCTTTTCACAGGCCGCCTGTTTTGCACGGCGCGATTTATCTCACTTCATTTCCAACTTCATGCTCCCAGGGGGAATCTTCCGTGGGCGGTTCTGGTTGCGTCAAAGCAGCAATCACCGAGATGGCGCATCGTGAGCCATGCTCAACAATCAGATCCAGCGCACTGGTATACAAAAAGTTGCCGTTAGTGATTTCACCCAATGCAAAAATCTTGGGATGCGCGAATCCTCTGTGATCAAGCACCTGATAGGTTTCGTTGAGGATTTGTAACCCGCCATGAGGGTGGCTGACGGCAAGTCCAGACGCAAACATGTGATGCAATAAAGGGGAGTCCGCCTGGGTCAGATCGCGGGCATTCCCTGTGGCATACACAACAACATCTGCAGGTGAATCAGCAACTTTTGAATCAGGGCCTGTCTGATAGCTCAGTTGTCCGGATTCAACCGCTGCCAGCAATTTTTCAGCATTCTCTTTCGGGATCGAGACCCGCAATGCCATGGCGTTGGACCAGCTTTCAGCGAAGAAGCGTCGTTTGTCTTCTTCAGCCAGTTTCCGGCGGATGATATCCAGAGCGGTGTTCGCGCTGTAAAGAATCGCTTGCCAGCCCCGGGGGCCATCGGCCAGTGCAATTTCTTTTCGGAGGTAATGCCGAAAATCAGTCACTGGTGGCGTGGGAAACTGCAGCGATTCCGGTGTATCTTCATAATTTTTCCGATAGTGGCTGAGTTCGAGATGGAATAGCTGTGCCAGATGAGCAAGTGATAATGTCTCGAAGTTTTGTTCAATATAGGCTGACGATAAAAATTGATTTCGGTACGTCCCTTGTGTTCCCCGCACGCTAGGGAAAAAGCCTCCCCGTGACCGTAACTGTATTTTTCCTTTGTGACCCCGTTCTATCAGTCCAACGACGATGTCGATGGCGCTGAGTCGTGCTCCGAAGACGACAACGTTATCATGCTCATTGATGGCACGGGTTACTGAACGTACGGGATACGGACTGGAAAAGATTTTGCCTTGCTGCTGTGCGCTATCCATAACTTTTGTATGTGTGCCGCACGCCAGAATCACCGCATCACTCGGCAATTGATGTCCGCATTCTGTGGATACGATGTACCGGGTTGAATCGTCGTCAGCACAGATCGACGTGACAGATGCAGCAACGGTCACGATGAAAATATTTTTTTCTGCGGCTTGCCGGATCACACGGAAGAATCGGTCTTGCATGTAGCGACCGAACAGGGCACGCGGCGCATAGGTGGATGCATCAATGTTCAGCTCAGGAAAATCCGCCTGCCATTTTAACGGGTGAGCTTTCAGCCAGTGCATGAAGTCGCCGGGTTGTCCGGGTATGCCGGATATCAGCCCAGCCTGCGTATTGAGCAGGTTGGAATGGCTGTCCTCAGCATAGGCATTGCCAACCCCCCATACACTTTTTTTCTCCATGACAAAAATCACAACATCCTGGTTTTGAACAACACTCCAATGACGGGTAAAAGCATCAAGAAAAGCAAGTGATGATGCGCCGCCGCCCACAAGGGTTAACGTGATTCGTTTCATCATTCTATTCCTTATCATCATCAGTGGATGCAAAGATCAGGGTTCGTAAACCCAGACCCAGAGCTAAAACAACGACCGAGCACATCAGTGCGGCACGGGTTTCAAAGAACTGACTGACCAGTCCTGCCCAGAGCGATCCGGTTGCCTGAGCCAGATACATGACGATCAGATAGATCGCAATCACACGGGAGAGCATTTGCCGTGGAAAGGAAGACTGGATTTCTCCGTTCAGCAGGGTCACAGCCATACTCCAGCTCAGTCCAAATATCATGAGCGCGACAAAGATGAGCGTCAGATGACTGCTCAGCCAGATGGCTGCAATGGACGATATCATCAGGCTGTAGCACAGCCAGTAGCTGTGGTGGTTATGGCGGAATTTCAGCACAGCCGGCAAGACGACAACGGTTAAGAGTGCTCCCAGACCGGTTGCGCCCATTAAGCTGCCTTGTCCTGCTGTGCTCTGATTTAAGTGATACTTGGCAATGAAAGGCATCATTGACCAGATCACACTGCCTGCGAAGAACAGAATACAGGCATCGAATGTGCAGCGACGGAACAGGGTGGATGTGTAAATATGTTTCCAGGTATCACGGAACGAAATGAACTCTGTTTGTTCTGTCGTAGTGTTTCGCTCGTGATAAAACCCATACAAAAAGTAGGCTACCACCGCAAGCAGCATCGCCGCAGTGAGCAGATAAACCTGGAAATAGGCGAGCGCAAGTAACAGCGACCCGGCAATCGCGGGTCCGACAGCCCGGGCAATATTGAACCCCAGATTGTTGAGAACGGCTGCATGCCTGACCTGGTCTCTGGGCACAGTCAGTGCGATTCCGGCCTGTGCAACAGGCATACGGAAGACGGTTGCGACAGAAAATGCAGCGGTCACTCCAACCAGCAAGGCAGGCGAAAGCAGCCCCCACCAGGTGGCGGCTGCAAGCGTCAATGAAACCAGACCCAGGCTGAGCTGAGCGACAGTCAGGACCAGCGGCTTGCTGTACTTGTCGCCCACCTGACCTGCCAGGATGCCAAACAATAAGAAAGGCAGGGTTGCTGCGACCTGAACCAGCGAATTCACAACAGCTGAGGTCGATAAGTGCGTTAAAGCGATTGAAGACGTCGTATTTTGGATCCAAATCGCCCCGTTGCTCATGATATTCGCCACCCAGAAGTGGCGATACTGCGGATTTCTCGCAACCGCAATTAATTCAGCATGCATTGCGTGACCTCCTCAGTATTCTTTGACCAGATGAATTCGTCTGCGGCCCACTGTTCAATGGCCAGGAAAAGTTTCTCCATATTCATTTCGCTGTCGGCTTTGGCAACAACGTGTATCAGGGCGTCATTTGACATGGCCATCGCGCTGTAGTTTTTCCCTGACACTGCCCGGGATTGATACTTGACGACGTTTTCATGCCTGAACGGTGTCTGGGAACAGGCCAGCTGACCTGACTGCGGAGGAAGCTGGAAGCGTCCGCCGATCTGTACCGGAGACCGGGGGCTGGGGCAAAGCGCCTCTGATCTGAATTCGGCATGTAAATATGCCTCGACGACATTCACCCCGTAGGCCAATTCGACTTCAGTGAGGAGATCATTCCCACCCAGACGACAGGCAATTTCACACAGGGTGATCTGATTGTCTTTCCCGACAAAGCATTCGATATGGAAAAGGGAATGCCTGGGCGTCGGGAAGACGTGCTCAAGCAGATATCTGCTGAATTCAGTTAAAGGCCGATAAAGCGGGTTTGATTCAGATAGCGTGTATGAACCAAGGCATTGACCGCCGACGAAATCCATACAGTTGCCGACATATCTGGCCGGGCTGCATACCGACAGTTTTCCGTTCACGACGAGACCGTCGACGTGAAAGACTTCTCCGGTGACGTAGGGCTCAATGATCATGTCAGTCGGATCGATCTCTGAATTCACCTCAAGCCAATGCTTGTAAGAGTCGACTTTGAATGTGTGCTGGGAGCCACGTCCGGCTTTTGGCTTGACCACAATGGGGTAAGGCAATGCTTGCCAGTTGACGACGTGAATTGCATCCTGCGGCATCGCAGTGACCACGCCATACCGTGCTGCGTGTTGTTTCATCAGGATTTTGTCTCGGAACAGGATGGCTTGTTCCTGTCGCTGTCCGGGGATGCCAAGCGTTTCCCGTATTTCTGCGGCACGAAGGATGTCGCCTTCCGAAAAGGCAATGACTATGTCAATGGAAGACAGTAGATCAATGTCGGCGAGCCGTTGCAAAAGCTCCGTCGCCGAGTGGGAAAAATAATGGTCCAATTCGATGATTCGGCCAAAATGAGCTGCCAGCTCGCTCCTGTTTCCGGCAGATAACGACTCTGTGATTAAAAGACTGTCTCCATGAAAATACGCATCCCGGATACGGGGATGAATGGACAGAATAAATTTTTTACTGGATAAGATGAGCGCTGACATAATTATCCTCTTTATATGATTTTTGTTTTGGTGTTTTATTTTTAATTTTCAGAAAAATTGCAGATATATAAACCAGTAAATTTATATTTTTATGGTTCATATGACTGCATGTCGGTTGAGATACTTGCCCATTCATCTGTGAATTGGAATGATAATTCCAGAACCATATGCAACATTGCGATCATGATCCCCTTACAACACAAAATCATTGCCTTAACAACTGAACCTATCAGTAATAAAAAAGGGATTTGGACGAGTGAAAGTGCTTCAGAGGTGAAGCGTCAGTGGGTTTTTGGTGCACGGATCTGGCTGGTTAAAAAGACTGGGAGTCTTTAGCCGTGAGGTGCGGCAGATTCCTGCTTTATTGCTGTGCTTCTGCGTTGTTTGGTTGTAAATTTATTTTCAATATCATAGCTATGAAGTGACCGCCTGATATCTTGGTATTCATCAGGCATATCGTGAATGAGATCAACCCAAAACTAATTTTCAGAAAATACCGACACTGGAGGGATTAAAGTGACTGAGCTGATAGAAGGACCGGACGGAAAATTACGCTGCTCATGGTGCAGTGCCACCGAAGATTATATGGATTATCATGATCACGAATGGGGTTTTCCGGTAAGCGATGATCAGCGTCTCTTCGAAAAAATATGTCTGGAAGGGTTTCAGTCGGGTTTGAGCTGGCGAACGATTCTGACGAAACGGGAAAATTTCAGACAAGCATTTCAGCAGTTCGATTTTTACCAGGTGGCTCAGTTTTCTGAAGAAGATGTCGAGCGTTTACTTCAGAATGAAGGCATTGTCCGGCACCGGGGCAAAATTGAAGCGACTATCAATAACGCCAAATGCGCGGTGGAAATGGTGATAGAAGAGGGTTCTCTGGCAGCTTTCTTTTGGCGTTTTGAGCCTGATACGACAGGCGTGACGCCACAGTCATTGTCTGTTTCTGAAGAATCGAAAGCCCTTTCAAAAGCACTGAAAAAACGGGGGTGGAAGTTTGTCGGGCCAACGACGGTTTATGCTTTCATGCAGGCAATGGGGCTGATTAATGATCATGCTGAAAGTTGTGCATTCCGGGAAAAAGCAGAAAAGTTAAGGGCCTCATTTCAACGTCCTGCGGAATAAATGTTGTCTCCAGGTCGTGAACTGAATACAAAAAGCAGCAGGGTTATCAGCCTTGCTTCTTTTTTTAAATAAAGATAGGTCACGGTTCCCATTTATTCTGTCCTGTTTCAGGAAAGACACATTTTTGATGGATGACTCAAGGTAATTATCATTATTGTCAATTACATGATAGTGGTACTTATCCGTCACTTAAAGAATAAAAATAAAACCATACTTTTCATATGAGATTTTACCTCCCATCTATTTCCTATGCGCGGAAATAACGGAACATCTGAATCCGGGTGTATTCCGCAGTTGACAGAATTTTTCCGGAGGCAAACATGCAAATCGATGGCCATCACGCGATGACATATGTTGTCGCCCGTTATGCAGGTTTAAATCATCACCAAGCATCTGTTGTGGCTTACTGTGCTCAGTATGTTGATGAAGCAACAAATGAAAATCCTATCTATTTTGAAAATGGTGCGATGTTTGATCGCATTGTGTCAGCACACAAGATGCTGGATTACCGGAACACGGTTAAACTCTCGAACCACATGGTCTGGATTCCTTTTCATTTTTTGCCCGGAAACCATGGAAATGAAGCGGGTCACCCGCCTGAAGGCCGTTTTATCAATCGGCTGATTTGTATGCCGGACAGTCCGGTGGCAAGAGATATGCTGAGAATGGTGGCGACACACTGGCATAAGCCTTATGCGTTGCACATGCTGGGGATTGCCATGCATGTTTACGCCGATACTTTTGCCCATCAGGGTTTTGCCGGTGTGGTTCACGATATTAATCGCGTTGAATCCATTGAGTCGGCGCAATATATGAGTTTAGCGGAACGGATCCGGAATGACGTTCTTCGGCATGGTATTTCCTCTGCGTCACCTCTGGGGCATGGCGCTGCGTTGTCTTTTCCGGATCGTCCGTATGCAAGCTGGATTTATGTGAACGGAACCGGCGAAACCGTGGTGCGCGACAATACAGAAATCTTTGTACAGGCGGCTGATGCCATGTGTAAAGCGATACAGTGCTATCTCGCACAGGATCATGCTGTGAAGATTGATCAGCAGCCGGGGCTGACGGCACAACAGCGAAATCTCATTGAAAGTGCGCTGCGTACCTTTGATGACGAGGATGGTGAACGGCGGCACGAACAATGGCTGCAACATATTGCGACCGGCGATTTTGGGTTTGCGCCTGAAGTGCTGACGTTTCACAAAACAGGTCCGGAGAGCTGGAAAGAAAAAGCAAGAGGGCCGGCAATCGTGCGGGATGGGAAACCGTACTACAAGTATTCAGAGTCGTTTTTCTCTTCAGACTGGAAATTTTTCCATGATGCGCTGAAAACCTACCGGTTAGAACTGATTCGGGATGTTTTACCTGCCTATGGCATTTGTGTGGCATAACTGCAGGGTCGCCGTCCCGAAATTTGATGTTGATTGTTGTGAAGTGGATGAAAGGAATGGAAAAAAGGACGAAAGGGGCCAGTGTGTTGCATCTGGCAAGTCGGGTTGTCCTGCCCGGATTGATATTGGTCATCAGTGGATGTGCTTCACATGAGTCAGTGAAGCTGGTCAGTGAATATGCAGAGCAGTCGGCTCAGGTACAGACTGCACTTTTGGGAGTCTATGAACGAACGGAACAATCGAGAGTGGACTCTGTGCTGGCGGGCGCCGTCA
Organism: Photobacterium sp. R1; assembly: GCF_054600795.1. Classification (NCBI taxonomy): domain Bacteria; kingdom Pseudomonadati; phylum Pseudomonadota; class Gammaproteobacteria; order Vibrionales; family Vibrionaceae; genus Photobacterium; species Photobacterium sp. R1. The sequence continues at coordinate 68,857 of NZ_BAAHZP010000009.1, read as the reverse complement.
GAGACGGCGTGACAGGCAATGATCTGGATATCAAACAAATCGATAATTCAGGTCAGATTCAGGCGTTAAAGCATCTTCTGGTGTTCACGCAAAGTATCAATGCGCTGGCTTCAGATGAGGCCAGCACGGCTCTCAATGAGCAGGCAGAGAAGCTGAATACTGCGTTAGTCTCTTTGTCTGAATATCCGCAGGTACAAGGTGTCAGTCAGGAGCAGATTGAGCTGGCGTCACTCAGTGCCAATGCACTTGGTAGGGCCTATACAGAAAGTGCGCGTTACGAAGCTTTAAAGCGCCTGATGAAAGCATCGGAACCCGTTATCCAGAATACGATCGGTGTGCTGCGCAGTGATCTTCCGGCGTGGAAACAGGCGACCCGGACATCTCTGCAGAAAGAGCTGCGGATTCGTCTGTATTTACTGAACAATCCGAACCGGTGTGAACAGAGTACCGATCTGCGCTGTGTAACCTTTAGCGATTCTCTGGAAGAGCGCATGGAAGGGTATCGAAAAGCCTACCGGATTAAGCAGCAATTATTGCATCTCGATGCTGAGTTCATTCAGCTGGATAAAGCTCTGGCGGCGGTCCAGAAGCTCAACACCGCGGTTGTTGACTCCCTGGAATCTGACAATGACCTGTCACTGTCGGCCGCAAAAAAAGCCATTCAATCCACCAAAGTTCAGGTTGATGCGATCAAAGCATTTCAAAAGAGCCTTAAGGAAGCATCATGAGTCTTCACGCAGAAGCGTATAAAGAGTTAGACGCAACCTATCGTCTGATACAGAACTATCTTGATTCGACGATGCTGACGCCGGATCAGGAATCATTAATCTTGCAGTGTGAAGCGTACGGTGAACAGATTTACCGCTACAACCGGGCACTCATCGAGAAACAATCTGCTTTGCTGGATTCCCGTGAAGAGGATGTTCAGTCGTTGCTCATGCTGGCGAAGGCTGCCCGGAAGTCGTTAGAAGAGGTGACTGAGCACGCCGAAACGGTAGCCAAAATTGCACGTGGTTTAGATAAGTTACTTAAACAACTGGCAAAATTTGTTTAGCTGTAATGGCTATAAGCGGCATGAGACAAACAGCGAGGTGTTCAGCCTTGCTGTTTGGTTTGGGCGCTTTTTGCTGCAATGAAATGAGCGGCACACTGGCGGGCCTGTGCTAAAATCTGCGCCTTGAAAAGCGACTGCGGTTGTGATGTCCGAGTGGGGTCACGCTGTGTTGTAAGGAATTATCAGGTGCAGAGAAGGAGAATTTGTCATGTTTGGTATCGAGAACTTGTGGTTGTTTGTGGTCTCCGGTTTGTTACTGAATATGATTCCCGGGCCGGACTCACTGTTGATTGCAGGACGTGCAGCAACGCAGGGATTCAAAGCGGGATCTGCCGCTGCATTAGGAATCGGCACTGGGACGCTGATTCACATTGTTGCCGCAGCGTTGGGTTTATCGGCTTTGTTAGCCACGTCAGCAACGGCATTTACCCTCGTCAAAGTGCTGGGTGGCGCATACCTGATTTATATGGCAATCAGTATGCTCAGAAGCCGTGGTGAGACGGAGCAGGCGGAGGTGATTCAAAAACCGAAGGCCTCACTGAAACGAATCTACACTCAGGGATTGATCACCAATCTGTTCAATCCGAAAATCGCAGTTTTCTTTCTCGCATTCATGCCGCAATTCATCTCTGCATCCAGCGATAACAAGGCGTTGGCGTTTATCGTTCTAGGACTGATTTTTAACTTCAACGGCATGTTATGGTGTCACTTCATTGCCTGGGTTTCAGCCTCTATCAGTCATAAATTGACGGTGAATCTTTCCGTGAAGAAGTGGTTGTCCCGCTTTACCGCGACGCTGTTTGGTGTGTTTGGGGTCCGGTTGCTGGTTGCTTCGCAGGGCTAAAAGGAACGCCGTCTTATCCTCGTTCTGCCTTAGCCCGGTTTTGTTGTGTTCTGCTGAATAAAACCGGGCATTTAATCTCTCTTCTCTCTCTTTTCATTTTCTCTCGTTTTCATCAATTGCTTCATTCTGAGAAGAAATCACCAGACGTATTTCTGTAGTTTGATGCCATACATCGGTATATGAATGTTCGGCTCTTTACTCTCAGAATGATCCCGAATGAATCACTGATGATTGGCCTTGACCTGTCTAAAGCTTCATAGTTTAAAGTGCGCGCATCAAACAGAGGATGACCCATGTATCGGATATCTGAATTGGCTGAAATTGTTGGGTTAAGCCGTTCAACATTGTTGTATTACGAAAAAATTGGATTGATCACCTCAAAGAGACAGGCGAATGGATATCGCCAATATACAGAGCTTGATGTTCAGAAACTCAGATTGCTCCTTCAGTTGCAGAGCGGTGGGCTGACACTCAAAGAGTGTCAGGATTGTATGGAAGCAAAAATTGACCGGAAGCAGCTGACGCAGAGATTGAACGCACTTGATGCTGAAATCATGCAAAAGGAGAAAGCCAGAGCATTGCTGGCTGCTTTACTGGGAATGGGTTCAATGCGGGCGTGGCATCAGACACTTGAGAGTCAGGCACCAGAAGCTCACCTGAATTGGCTGATGAAGCAAGGGTTTAGCGAAAAACAGGCGCTTCGCTTGAAATGGTTATCTAAAGATATGAACGCACATGAAGAGTATATGGCTGAATTTGAAAAAATTTTTGAAGGGCTTGAGCGCTTGGGGCCAGGAAGCGATGCCGATACCCAAAGGGCTTTGACGCTGCTGCCGAGTCTTTCTGGTGAGCTTCTTGAAGTTGGTTGCGGAAAAGGCGTGGCAACTGCTGTGATTCAAAAACACAGTCAGTTTGCGATTACGGTGCTGGATAACGATGAATATTGTCTCAGCTGTCTGAAAGAAAACTTTGCCAGTCATAGAGAATCCGGAAATGTAAAAACTGTCTGTGCAAGTATGACTGATATGCCGTTTTCTCAGCATCAGTTTGATGTGATTTGGTCAGAAGGAAGTGCATATATTATGGGTGTTCAGCAAGCAATTGAACAATGGAAGCATTTCTTAAAACCACATGGATTGATGGTATTGAGTGATTTGGTCTGGTTAACCGACTCTCCGGATGCCGAAGTGCGAACTTATTGGCAGCATCATTACCCTGATATGTCTTCAGTGGCAAATCGAATGCAAATGATGGAACAAAGCGGATTTAAATTGGTTGAAAATTATCAACTTAGTCCTGAAGCCTGGAAAAATTATCTTCAACCCTTGAAAACGAAGATCGATCAGCTTGATGAAAACACGTTTAGCTCAAATGCGTTGAATGACATTCGGGCGGAGATTGAATTTCACAACAAATATTTGAGTCAGTACGGATATCAGATATTTATTTTAGAGAGAAAGTAACACATGAATATCAGAAATGAGCACATTACAGATTTAGAAAAGATTGAAATACTCACATTGGCAGCATTTAAAAACCATCCTTCTCATGCGCCCGGCGCAGAACCCAATGAGCATTTGATTGTGAATCGGTTGAGAGCAAATAAAGTGTTGGCACTATCTTTAGTGGCTGAAGATGAAACGGGTATTATCGGGCATATTGCTTTTTCTCCGGTTTGTATTGCAGGCGAATCATCAAACTGGTTTGGATTGGCGCCTGTTTCTGTCGCTCCTGAACGACAAGGCCAGGGGATTGGCGGCAGGTTAATCGAAGCAGGTCTATCACGGTTACTGGCGCAAGGGGCTGATGGTGTTGTCTTACTGGGCGAACCCGCGTATTACCAAAGGTTTGGATTTGAATCCCATGTGAATCTGACATTACCGGGCGTACCGGCAGAATACTTCATGATTCAGCCGCTGAAAGCATGCAGTCCGATTCCTGTTGGTGAAGTTAGTTTTCATCAGTCATTCTATGGATGAAAACAGACAAGAAAAAAGCGAGGCCAATTGGCCTCGCTTCTGTTTTATTGCGAGATTCAGAACAATCAGTCCTCAATATAGTTCTCGATGCTTGGGCATGAGCACACCAGATTCCGGTCACCGAAGACGTTGTCGACACGGTTAACGGTCGGCCAGTATTTGGCGTCTTTGGTTTGCGCGGACGGATAGCAAGCCAGTTCACGGCTGTAAGTGTGGCTCCATTCAGCATCCATCAGGTCAACCTGAGTATGCGGCGCATTCACCAGCGGGTTATCTTCCAGCGGCCATTCACCAGACTGAACGCGGGCGATTTCCTGACGGATGGCGATCATGGCGTCACAGAAGCGATCCAGTTCAGCCAGATCTTCCGACTCAGTCGGTTCGATCATCAGGGTACCGGCAACCGGGAAGGACATGGTTGGCGCGTGGAAACCGTAGTCCATCAGACGCTTCGCCACGTCTTCTTCAGAAATGCCTGACGCTTCTTTCAGCGGACGGATGTCGATAATACATTCGTGCGCGATACGGCCGTGTGTACCGCGGTACAGCACAGGGTAGTGGTCACGCAGACGCTCCATCACATAGTTGGCGTTCAGAATCGCCAGTTTGGTTGCCTGAGTCAGACCTTCTGAGCCCATCATGGCGATATAGGCGTATGAGATTGGCAGAATCGAGGCAGAACCCAGCTCGGCTGCAGAAACCGCGTATTGTGCGCCTTCGGTTGCGTTCACAGACTCAACGTGGCCTGGCAGGAATGGTGCCAGGTGTGATTTCACACCGATTGGACCCATGCCCGGACCGCCGCCGCCGTGAGGGATACAGAAGGTTTTGTGCAGGTTCAGGTGCGATACGTCAGAACCGATGAAGCCCGGATTGGTCAGGCCAACCTGTGCGTTCATGTTCGCGCCGTCCAGATAAACCTGACCGCCTGCCGCGTGGACCAGATCGCACACTTCACGAACCGCTTCTTCGTAAACGCCGTGTGTTGAAGGGTAGGTGATCATGATGCACGACAGGTTGTCGCGGTGTTTTTCGATCTTCGCTTTCAGATCTTCAACGTCGATGTTCCCGTTGCTGTCACAGCCAACGACGACCACTTTCATGGAAACCATGGCTGCTGAAGCCGGGTTGGTGCCGTGCGCTGAACTTGGGATCAGACAGACGTTACGATGACCTTCGTTGTTCGCTTCATGGTAGCGCTGAATCGCGATCAGACCTGCGTACTCACCCTGTGCGCCCGAGTTTGGTTGCAGTGAGAACGCGTCATAGCCCGTGATTGAACACAGCATTTCAGACAGTTTGCCTGCCAGTTCCTGATAACCTTTCGATTGATCAGCCGGCGCGAACGGGTGTAGTGCACCGAATTCTGGCCAGGTCACCGGGATCATTTCTGCTGCAGCATTCAGCTTCATGGTACAGCTGCCCAGCGGAATCATCCCGTGAGTCAGTGAGTAGTCTTTATTTTCCAGTTTTTTCATGTAACGCATCATTTGCGTTTCACTGTGGTACTGGTTAAACACCGGGTGAGTCAGGTACTTGCTGGTACGACGGCAGCTTTCCGGAATGGCCGCAAATTCGTCTGCAGCGATGTCATCAGTGAAAGCAGAAGCTTTCAGCGCCTGACCAGTAAAGATTTCCAGCAGTTCTTCAACATCGGCAACTGTGGTGGTTTCATCCAGGCTCACACCCAGTTTGTCACCAAATTGGCGCAGGTTCATTCCGGCATCCAGTGCTTTTTTGTAGACAGCATTGGTTTGTTTACCGGTGTTGACGGTAATGGTGTCGAAGAAAGAGTCGTTTTCCAGCACCAGACCCGCATTCTTCAGACCGGCAGCCAGAATTGCAGTCAGGTGGTGAACCCGGCGTCCGATTTTGCGCAGACCTTCAGGACCATGATACAGGGCGTAGAACGCAGCCATGTTGGCCAGCAGCGCCTGAGCGGTACAGATGTTTGAAGTCGCTTTCTCACGACGGATGTGCTGTTCACGGGTTTGCATCGCCATCCGAAGCGCCTGATTGCCTTTGGCATCTTTGGAAACGCCAATTACACGGCCCGGCATCGTGCGTTTGTGAGCATCTTTGGTCGCCATGAAGCCAGCGTGCGGACCACCAAAGCCCATTGGAACACCGAAGCGCTGTGCACTGCCGATTACAACGTCAGCACCCATTTCACCCGGCGCTTTCAGAATGGTCAGGGCCAGCAGATCAGAAGCAACAGCGACCAGTGTTTTTTTCGCGTGTGCTTTTTCGATGATGTCGGTCAGGTCGGCAACCGCACCTGTGGTGCCCGGGTACTGAACCAGCGCACCGAAGACATCGTGGTTGTCCAGCTCGTCGGTTTTGCCGCGAATAATTTCTATGCCGATGTATCCAGCACGGGTGGTCACAACGTCAACCGTTTGCGGGTGCAGATCGGTGGAGACGAAGAATGCTTTGCTCTTGTTTTTGCTGGCGCGCTGACACAGGGTCATGGCTTCAGCCGCAGCCGTAGCTTCGTCCAGCAGGGAGGCGTTTGCCAGTTCCATGCCGGTCAGGTCCATGATCATTTGCTGGTAGTTCAGCAGCGATTCAAGGCGGCCCTGAGAAATTTCTGGCTGATAAGGGGTATAAGCGGTATACCAGCCCGGATTTTCCAGCACGTTACGCAAAATCACGTTCGGCGTGAAGGTATTGTAGTAACCCTGACCGATGAAACTGCGGTTGATGACGTTTTTGCTGGCAACGGCTTTCAGCGCAGCCAGCATTTCTGCTTCGCTTTGCGGCTGATCCAGCTTCATCGCTTCTTTCAGACGAATGGAAGCCGGGACAGTTTCTTCAATCAACTTGTCAATGCTGTCGACACCAATGGACTGCAGCATGGTTGCTTGCTGTGCTTCATTCGGGCCGTTGTGACGGCCAGCGAAGGCTTTGTCGTCACTCAGTGCATGTAAAAGGTTCATGTCGGTCATGGTTCTTTCCTGAACAGTTACTACACATTGCTAGCCATCTGCCGGCAATGGCGAGAAATCTCTTGGGTGGAAAAACGGCTTCCAATGGATTGAAAGCCGCAGTGTTCCTTAGTCTTCGATGCTTGCCTTGTATTGGTCTTCATCGATCAGCTTGCTCAGCTCTTCGACATCAGCAACTTTGATTTTAGCAATCCAGCCACCTTCGAATGGTTCTTCGTTGATCAGTTCAGGGCTGTCGCCCAGTTCTTCATTGATTTCAACGACTTCACCAGTGACAGGTGCATAAATGTCTGACGCGGCTTTGACAGACTCAACCAGAGAGAAAGTTTCACCAGCTTCAGTGCTGCCACCAACTTCCGGCAGGTCTACGAAAACCACATCACCCAGCAGCTCCTGAGCGTGGTCTGTGATACCCATGGTGATAGTGCCGTCACCGTTGTCGCGTACCCACTCGTGGCTTTCAGTAAACTTCAGGTTGCTCATTTGAATCTCCTTGCGCAATGTTTCCGCATCTTTGTTATTTATCCCGGCAGATTTCCCTGCCGGTGTTTTCCTGCTTACCGTGTCCTTCAACGCACACGGCAAAATGAAATTACTGATACAGCGGGAAGCGGCCGCATAGTTTCTGAACTTGCTGCTTCACGCGGTATTCGGTTTCACTGTTGTCTTCCGGATTGGCTGCCAGGCCATCCAGGACATCGCCGATCCACTCGCCGATTTGTCTGAATTCTGCTTCGCCGAAGCCTCTGCTGGTGCCCGCCGGTGTGCCCAAACGGATTCCTGAGGTGACCATTGGTTTTTCAGGGTCGAACGGAATGCCGTTCTTATTACAGGTGATTCCCGCGCGCTCCAGCGCTTCTTCAACCTGATTGCCTTTCAGTCCTTTCGGACGCAGGTCAACCAGCATCAGGTGAGTATCTGTACCACCTGTGACAATGTCACAACCACGGGTTTGCAGGGTTTCAGCCAGCACCTTCGCATTGTTGATCACATTTTTGATATACAGCTTGAATTCTGGCTCCAGCGCTTCGCCTAACGCAACGGCTTTACCTGCGATGACATGCATCAGCGGACCGCCTTGCAGACCCGGGAAGACCGCAGAGTTAATCTTCTTGTTGATGTCTTCGTGGTTGGTCAGAATCATGCCGCCTCGCGGACCACGCAGGGTTTTGTGCGTTGTCGTTGTCACGACATGTGCATGCGGCAGCGGTGACGGATGTTCACCTGCGGCAATCAGACCGGCAATGTGGGCCATATCAACCATCAGGTATGCACCGACTTCGTCCGCGATCGCACGGAATTTTTCGAAATTCACCTGACGGGGAATGGCGGAACCCCCGGCAATAATCATTTTGGGCTGATGTTCGATAGCCAGCTCGCGCACTTGATCATAGTCGATGTCGCAACTGCCTTGTCTGACACCATACTGAACTGCGTTAAACCATTTACCGGAGAGGGCAGGACGCGCACCGTGTGTCAGGTGACCACCGGCATCCAGAGACATCCCGAGAATCGTATCGCCCGGTTGCAGCAGCGCCAGCATCACAGCACCGTTTGCCTGAGCACCGGAGTGCGGCTGAACGTTGACGTATTCACACTGGAACAGCTGTTTGGCGCGTGCAATGGCAATACGCTCAACTTCATCCACATGTTCACAACCGCCGTAATAACGACGACCGGCATAACCTTCCGCATATTTGTTGGTCAGACAGGAACCTTGTGCCTGCATGACGGCTTTGGAAACGATATTCTCTGATGCAATCAGCTCAATTTGCTGATTCTGGCGGTTCAGCTCGGCAGCAATCCCAGCGTTCACAGCACCATCCACCTCAGAGAGGTTGGTTGAGAAGAACATCTCCAGGTCATGGTTTTGGTATGAAGTTTTCATTTCACGTTATCCTCAATTCGCGCCCTGAACCGATTCACTGTCACGGCAGGCAGAGCGGTATCTATTGTGATGTCTCGTTATTGTCGCTTCCTTGTCTTGGGAGGTATGCGTCTGATTGCGCCTGCCTAACAAGTGCGTAACATACGCCTCTATTGATAACGGATCAAATCAAAATTTCCAATAGTGGATAATCGTTCACTTTAGTGGTCGTAATCTTACGCAAACGTTTGCTTCTTGTCATGTTAATTTCTATGATAGGCACGAAATTTTCAGTATCTGCTTGTCAGAAATGTGTGCTGACTCTAATTATAGTCAGTCATCAATACCAGGGATGGCAAGGGTTGAGGGCGGAAATGGCTGCGGCTTGCTTTCTGATTTCGGGATGGCCTTTACGTCTTGAGAAGCGATTTTTCGGCGGGCAGGTTGCTTTGTTTTTCGATGAGTTTCCAATAGGAAACTTTATTTCAAATATGATGCCTTGGTCATAGTTTTGTTACTGGCTCGCTTTCCTGTTGTGAACAGCCTGTGCCAGAATGAGGTCAGAAGTCGCCTTGGAGGGCAAAGATGACAAGTGATGAAAACCACGTGGATCCGTATCCATCATTGACTGTGGCCAGGGACCAGGAACCTGATAAAGAAAGTATTGAGCCGATGCAGCTCGGAAAGCGGCTGAAAGACATCAGGATGGCTCATGGCCTGACACTGGAAGAAGCCAGTAAGCGAACCGGGCTGGCACGCTCAACTTTATCTAAAATTGAAAACGAGCAGATTTCTCCGACCTTTCAGGCGATGCAGAAACTGGCCAGCGGTTTACAGATCGATATTCCGCAACTCTTTGCGCCACCGAAACAAATTATGGCGACCGGCCGTCGGGATATTACCCGGAAAGACGAAGGTAAGCCGCATCCGACCACGACTTACGAGCATGAGTTACTGGCAACGCAACTGCGAAACAAAAAGATGATGCCGTTTAAATCTCGTGTGCGTGCCCGGCGGTTTGAGGACTATCCCGATTGGATTCGTCATGACGGTGAAGAGTTTCTGCTGGTTCTGTCCGGAACTATTCTGTTTTTTTCTGAATTCTACGAGCCCGTTCAACTTAATGAAGGGGATTCGGTTTATTACGATGCCACCATGGGCCATATGCTGGCGTCGGTCAGTGATGAAGATGCGCACATTCTCTGGGTCACGGCATCCTGAAGAGATTTGAGCAGCAGACACAGCAGAGAGCTTTCAGCTTTCGTCACAATTTTGTGACATGGTCGGTTGAGAGTTGGGAAACTTTGTCTACTATTGGAAACAAGAACGATTTTAGCAACAAGCTAGCAACATCTTCACGGTGACTGGTGATTGAGCCCGTCACAGGAATTGATGGAACAGCCGCAGTGCGGTGAATGGAGTAAAAATCAATGTCACAGGATCTTCTCGTTACACCTTTGCATGCCCTTCATATTGAAATGGGCGCCAAAATGGTCCCTTTTGCAGGTTATGACATGCCTGTTCAGTACGCGCTGGGCGTGCGTAAAGAGCACATTCACTGCCGTGAATCTGCCGGCCTGTTTGATGTATCGCACATGGGTCAGTTGCGTCTGCACGGCACAAATGCAGCGAAGGCACTGGAAGCGCTGGTTCCGGTTGACATCATTGATCTGCCTGATGGCAAGCAGCGTTACGCGTTCTTTACCAACGAAGAAGGCGGGATTCTGGACGATCTGATGGTGACAAATTTTGGTGATCATCTGTTCGTCGTGGTGAACGCGGCCTGTAAAGCACAGGATATTGCGCATATCCAGGCGCATCTGCCTGAAGATGTGACAATGGAAGTGATTGATGATCGCGCGCTGCTGGCACTGCAAGGTCCGAAAGCTGCGGAGGTTCTGGCGCGTCTGAACCCGGCGGTCAGTGACATGCTGTTCATGGATGCGGTGAAGCTGGAGCTTCAGGGTGTTGAATGTTACGTAAGCCGTTCGGGTTATACCGGTGAAGACGGTTATGAAATCTCAGTACCGTCTGATCAGGCGGAAGCGCTGGCGCGGACACTGCTTGGCTATGAAGAAGTTGAGTGGATTGGTCTGGGTGCGCGTGACTCCCTGCGTCTTGAGTGCGGTCTGTGCCTGTATGGCCATGATATCGATACGACAACCACGCCTGTAGAAGCAAGCCTGTTGTGGGGGATCAGTAAGCCACGTCGTGCCGACGGTGAGCGTGCTGGTGGTTTTCCGGGTGCAGATCTGATTCTGAAGCAGATTGAAACCAAAGACGTTACCCGTAAGCGTATTGGTCTGATTGGTCAGTCAAAAGCACCTGTCCGTGAAGGCAGCAAGCTGTTTGATGCCAATGACAATGAAATTGGTGTTGTGACCAGTGGTACGTTCGGACCAACCAAGGAAGCACCGGTTGCAATGGCGTATGTGAAAACTGAGTTTTCGGCGATTGGTACCGAAGTTTTTGCTGAAGTTCGTGGCAAGAAGCTGCCGATGACGGTTGAGAAAATGCCGTTTGTACCGCAGCGTTACTACCGCGGCTGATTGACGGTTGGAAATGCGACTGGCTTGAAATGTAAAAAGGAGCGCAATGCGCTCCTTTTTATCTGCATAAGACTGAACATCTGACAGACCCGGGGGAAAGGGTACTCAGTTTCAGCTGTTCAGCATGTTATATGCAGAAGTGAACATCAGACTGAAACCGTCCTGAGAAATTTCCTGAGGTGTCATTTCTGCTGCTTCCAGACGGCGGTAACATTCATTCAGTGCCGCAATGACACGCTCTTGCTCTTGCTTATTCAGTAAATCTGCGTTCATCGTTTTCTCTCTTTATGCTTTTATTGTCGAGTATGCTCTGTACCGGTCATGTCGATACGAAGCACCGGGCAGAAATTGCTGTGATGATTTGTTCCTGGATTGGGCGACAAAGTTCGTTCCAGCTTTTCTGCAAAAGACTTGATGATTACAACTGAAATACAGGATAGTCAGCAAAATTGGTGTAATTGTCATGACAAGGTAAAACCTGTTTACCAGCCACTTCAAGGCGATAGGCAGCGAAAGCAGGGGATGCTTGCTGACAAAGTACTGTTTCGGACACAGTCCGTATGGCGGGAGATGCAGTCAAACGTCAGACACAACAAGTGAGCGCGTAAGGCGCTGTTTTTGCTCTGCGAGTCTGGCGTTTGCTGAGTATCAGTAGCGGTTGTTTAATTCGTTCAGCTTATTCATAAAACGTTGAATCTGTGACTCATTGTTGTTGTGAAACTCGGCTGTGGTCTGATTGATCACGGTGTCGGGATCTTCGTTGAGCGTGTGGAAGTGATAGGTATTATGAAAGTTCACATCCACACTGACGTTCCCGTCGGTGAGGCTGACACTGTAGCCATCATAACTTTCGCTACAGATGATATCTTCCAGCTGTTTGCCGTTTTCGACAGCTTTACCCTGAGTTTTTACTTTTTCATAGACATTCAGCAAGGTACGAATATCAACGCTGTTTTTCATGTTCGCCTCCGATCAGATAAACCTTTCTGTCTTAAATTTAGGAGTTGGTGAGGCGCTTGCAAGCTTAAGTGCTCACTGCTTAATCTGGATCAATTCCAACTGTAACAATTTCATTACAAATCATTGTTCAGCCGGATAAACACCCGGGATGACGAATTATGAAAAGGGGTAGTGACCTGTCGCTGGACGCGTGATAATTTGACAGTCATCGCAATAACTAAACGGAATTTATACTGATGTTTAAGCAGCTGACAGAAGCACAACTTGACCCCATTCTTTCCTTAACACAAATGTTCCGCGAAGATACCCGTTCCGACAAAATGGATCTGGGAATTGGCGTGTATAAAAACAGTGTGGGTGAGACACCGATTATGCAGGCGGTTTTGCAGGCTGAGCACAGACTGCTGGAAACCCAGAAGACGAAATCTTACGTCGGACTGGCCGGTGATGAAGTGTTCAACCAGTCGATGATGGATCTGCTGCTGCAGGGCACATCGGCACACAGTCGTGCAGCTGCAGTGCAGACGCCGGGTGCCAGTGGTGCACTGCGTATGCTGGCTGATCTGATGTATCTGGCTCAGCCGGATACCACCGTCTGGATTTCAAACCCAAGCTATGTCAATCACAAGCCTGTGATGGAAGCTGCGGGCCTGAAAGTTAAATTTTATCCATATTTCGATCCGGCAACCAAACAGGTGAACAGCGAAGCGATGCTCGCGGAGCTGGCGAAGGCGGGTCCGAAAGATGTTGTTCTGCTGCACGGCTGCTGTCATAACCCGACAGGTGCGGATATTTCTTTTGCAGACTGGCAGGCGATCACTGAACTGGCAAACAAAAATGGTTTCCTGCCTTTCGTCGATATTGCCTATCAGGGCTTTGGGGACGGGCTGGAGGAGGATGTTGCGGGCCTGCGTCATCTGGCAAACAATGTTGAAGAAATGATTATTGCGACTTCCTGTTCAAAGAACTTCGGTTTGTATCGTGAACGAACAGGTGCTGCGGTTGTGATCAGTGATTCCCTGAAAGAAGCACAAAAAGCCAAAGGCCGCATTCTGCAACTGGCTCGTTCTTCTTATACGATGCCGCCTGATCATGGTGCGGCACTGGTTGCGACGATTCTGAACGATGACGCGCTGGCCGCAAACTGGAAAGCCGAGCTGAATGAGATGAACCAGCGCATGCTGCGCCTTCGTGCCGGTCTGACTCAGGCTGTGCGCAATCAGGGTTCTGAGGCATTTGACTTCATCGAACAACACAAAGGGATGTTCTCGGTGACGGGTCTCAGCCCTGAGCAGATTATTCGTATGCGTGAAGAGTTCGGGATTTATGCAGTGGGTGATGGCCGTATTAATATTGCGGGCCTTCAGGAAGACAGACTGGATTATCTGGCCTCAGCGTTACTGGCTGTGAGCCGCTGAGTACACGTTCTTTTTTCCGAACGACCTTAACAGAAGAAGGAGCACTCAGGTGCTCCTTCTTGTTTAAGCCTGCATGTTATTGATCAGGAAAATCAAACTCCGCCTGAACAGGGTAGTGGTCAGACAGATCACTGTAGTAGCCATCATGCCAGTATTCACCCTCAGGTAGTGGCCATTTGCCCTTCAGATAATGCCAGTACCATTGTTCTCTGCTTTGAAGCTTCACGACTTTCATGGCCGCCGGAGCTGTGGGTTGCAGATGGTTTTTGTGCCACAAGACATAGTCCAGCGTATCGTTGTAATTCAGAGAATAACCGTCTCTGTATGCACCGGCTTTGGTGATCCAGTTGTACTTGGCAGAAAATGAGCCGACAGAGGGATCGGGGAAATACACCTTGCTTTGTGTGGTAGAGAGCATGTCCTGAATCTGATCCTGACGGCTCCATTCGACATTCAGGTCACCGGCAATCACGACAGGTTCTGATGCCGGAATATTTTCCGCATCGATGAAGTTTTGCATCTCCGCCAGCTGCGCCATGCGAACCGGATGTTCTTTATCCGGGTTATCGGTGCTGGATTGTAAATGCGTCCCTAACACGTGGAAATGCTGGCCGTTTTTCTCGATTTCAATATAGGCAAAGCCTTTATTGGCGTAGTAGTCCCAGGTGCTTTTGTCACTGGCCTGATAGACGTGGGCTTTCTGACTCAGAATCGGGTAGCGGGACAAAATGGCGACACCACCGCGAACGACCACAATCGAGTTGGAACAGTTGCCGGTCAGTGCATCCCATCCTCTGCCGCTGCAGTCCAGACCGACAACCGGCGTCTGATAAGGGTAGAGCGAAGCGAGTTCATTGAGCATGACTTCTGAATCTGCATTGAGGGCTTCATTGATGATCAGCACATCCGGTCTATTGTCCATGGCCGCAATGGCGTCCGGAATCCGTTGGGCACGGTTGGCCTGATCCCAGTCACCAAATGGCAGGAGCAGGGTGTTGTAGTTCATGACATTCAGTGTTTCTGCATGTGTGAATGCGGACAGCAATAAACACACTGCTCCGAAGGTTTTTTTCATCGCAAGTTTCCTTTTTGAATTTTTTAAAGAGATTCATTCTCGCGATAAATGATAGAAGCCATATTGTTAAGCCGGTGTTACTGATGGATGAAATCAGTCTCTAACTAACAGAAAAATAAACAAAAATGAGAATAAACTCGAAGAAGTAAAATTTTTTGTTACCGAAGCGTTAACAATCAATATGCGTCAGACAGGCACAAAATGGGTGGAAAAGAAGCAGAAAAGAAACAGAAAAAATAAAGATGCGGAGCGGGAAATGACATAAGGCAGCCTGCGTGAATGTTCATCCGCAGGCCAGGAAATCAGCAGATCCACAGTTGTTCAGCTTGTTCTGAAGCCTGCGCAATCAGCCAGGCTGTCATGGCAGATGCCAGCGCGTCCTGATTGGTCAGAGGGAAAGCACAGACATCGCTGATTAAAGTGACGTCCGGACAGTCCGGGTGAGAAAAAATCATGCCGCAGGCCGCTGGTTTACCCTGATAAAAACCGACATATAAGCGAGCCGGGCTGTTGTCATCCAGCATGATTTGGGTCAGGAATTCAACCATGGCTTCAGATTCCTGATCTGCCCACTGACTGGCCGAAACCATCGCGTAACGAATAGTCAGCGGGTGGCAGTCAACCGGATAGAAACTGAGCAGTTCAGTCTGAGCAAGCGACGGTGCGTCCTGAATCTGAGTGGCATTTCGTTCAGCCTGAGCGGCTTCATAGATGGCAAGACCTTGCTGGCTGAGCGGAGTAGGGAATTCCGCATCAAGGATATGACTAGCCATCCAGGCGTTTTTCAGCGTAATTAATTGTGTGACTTGAGGCTGCATATTTATGGCTTCATCTGGACTCAGCCCCCAACCATACAGGAAAGCCGCTGAAGAAGGTATTCCAAATTGCTGAAATGCGTTCAATTCATCGCCGTTAATGTTGTCATGAGGCTGCTGAAAGCGCCGTGTCATCAGTGTTTATCAAAGTAATCTTTGTTTCGGATGTATTTGTGCATGTAATGGTAGGTAATGGGCCGCAACAGCCAGCTGAGCAGTGATTTATACAGCCTGACCGGGGTAGAAATGTTGTCGTAAATCTTTTCATTATGAAGCCAGAGCATTTTGCCAACGTGCCAGTGCAGACAGGGAATTGGCGGCAGAAAGGTCACAATATCCAGATCGCAGCAGATCCGGTAGGTGCAGTGGTGATAACTGTATGCACGTTTGAAGCTCCAGAATCCGGCGGCGGGCTGGCCAAAGGTTACCACGCGTTTCATCGCATCAGGATGCTCAAGACCCAGCCGTTCCGCGGTCAGTACAGCCATCGCGCCTCCGGATGAGTGACCGGTCAACGACACGCGTTTCCCTTCAAGGATTAACGGCAACAGCGTGGCCCGGATTTGCTGATAAATAGATTCCCCCTGAAAATGCCGGGTATCCGCAGCCTGCAGGTAGTCTATGGCTTGTGTTGTCGACATGACCAGATTCGGGTGGCTGTATGGATTGTCTTCAATCTTGCTGTTCTGCTCCAGCAGATAATGGTACCCCCAGTGAACATGATATGGCTTTCTCCGGCCCGGTAATTTCTTCGGAAAGCAGGCAAAATTGAGTAACCAGTCCCACAGGTTCTGGGAGCCTTTGAAAACCACGATGACTTCTTTTTTCTCCTCACTCCAGAGGATACGGATGATGGTGCGTCCCCAGCGATCGGTGATGTCCCGGCGGCCTTCAATGTCGAAACCGTATTGAGTGTGATCAAAGTCAGACGGGTAGGCCAGCCGGCAAAGAATGGCATAGCGCTCATACTGATAGCGTTTAAGTTTCTTCATACAGACCGGAAAGAGGCCCCTGTTAATGCTTTGTCCTCCCTTCAGGGTATCGGGGCAATATCGCAAATTCATGACAGTCTGTCTTTTCACGCGCTGTGAGTTCACTGTGATGCATATGTCCGGCATGTAAAAACACCTGTAAATTCATGTGATAAAGCGTTGTGATGCTTGTTTTTTGTTCAAGATACTGTCATTTTGAGGTGGTAAACTATGCGCATCTGGCATTGTGTGACAGGCGTGCTATGTTGTTTTTGGCATACTCCCCTTTGTGGGGCTCACAAGGACAATTGCGATTGAGAAGCCAATCTTAGGAGAATGACTGATGGAAAACGGTTTGCAAAAGGCTTTGGAACAACAGTGGTCTTCGCCGGTCTTTGACCCGAAAGCTTATTTAAATCCTGTGGGAACCTGGATGCAGGTACACCGGATCTGGGAATCGATAGCGGCGAAACATTATAAAGAAGCGACGCAGGACAGTTACGAAACGACGCTCAAGAAGATAGAAGAAGCCGATAAAGTCCTGAATCAAAAAATACAGCAGACCAAAGAACAAGGACTGGTTTTTCCTTTCGACATGATGCAACTGGCGAGCGACAACCTGGTGGCCGGCTGGAATGCTGTGACCGGGCAACATGATGACAACAGTCTGAGTGAGCAGTATGTCGAGCTGGAAGATGCCTTAGCGAAGAAAGCCGTCGAGTGCGAGAAAGCACTGAAGGCGAAGCAAACGGCGCAGCGTAATCTCCGTAAAACCAAGACCGAACTGGATGCCAGCGATGAAAAAGTGAAGGCATTAAATGAAGAACTCCGTTCAGCCAAAACCGCGCTGGAAACTGAGAAGAAAGCAGTGCAACTGCAACAGGCCGGATGGCAGGCAGAGAAGAAAGAGCTGATTGCTCAGAATGAACTGCTGAAAAAGCAATTGGCTGAATTACAGAAGAAACAGACTGCAGCCTCGAAAATTTCTGATGCGTCCTGATTGAAGGATGTTCAGATGTGACGAAAAGCGCCGAAAGGCGCTTTTCGTGTTTATACGCATAAAAAAGCAACCGAACAGGCACTCAGGAGCAGAAATCGGGGGAAAACTCCATCCTGTCCGGTTGCAGAATGAAACCGGCAACACTTGGCTAAGTCTCTCATTCTAAGCAGAAATGTACTGCGTCAGCCCAATTGTGCTGGTTTCATGACATGATAATTTAGACTAAAATAGGGAAACAAAAAATTGAACAATTCCTATTTAAAGGTTCCTCTTTTTTATGAGTGGTCAGCGCCTCAAAACCCAGTTCCAGCGTCTTTATACCCATTTTTCCGGACAGGACAGTGATACCAATCTTCAGGACATTTCTGAGGTGCTTTTCTGTACCCGCAGGAATGTGCGTATGGTCATCAATAAGATGGTGGAAAAAGGCTGGATAGACTGGGAACCGGCGATAGGGCGGGGCAAGCAGTCACGGCTGGTGTTTCACAGCACAGATACTGAGTTGCAATACAACCATGCCCGAAAACTGGTTGCAGACGGCAAGCTGGAACCCGCACTGGAAGCTTTGGGTCATGATGCCAACCGGCTGGCGCAACTGATTCAGGAACAGCTGGGCCTGACCACTCAGAAAGGCCGCCAGATTGTGCGTGTACCGTATTACCGTGCATTTACCAACCTGAATCCGCTCCGGCCGCTGCGGCGTTCAGAGCAGCATCTGGTGCGGCAGATTTTCAACGGTCTGACACGCATAAATGAGGAAAAAGAGGAAGTCGAAGGGGATCTGGCGCATCACTGGGAAGCTTTCTCCCCGCGTCACTGGCGTTTTTATCTGCGTCCGGCGGTTCGTTTTCATGATGGCAGTCTGCTGGAAAGCAAAGATGTGCTGGTGAGTCTTGAAAGGCTGAAGTCGCATCGGCTGTTTCGTCATCTGGAAAACATCAGCTCACCGTTTCCGAATACCATCGATATCCGCCTCAGTCATGATGACAGGCGATTGCCGGATCTGCTGGCAAATATCATGGCCGTGATTCAGCCGGCTGAGTTGGATACGGCCAAAGAAGCAGAGCTGTTTCCGATCGGGACCGGCGCTTACAAGGTGGTGCAGAACGATAAACAGCGGCTGACGCTGGAAGCGTTTGATCAGTATTTCGGATTCCGAGCGCTGATCGATGTGGTTGAGATTTGGATCCTGACTGGCGTCACAGCCTGTTATCTGCAGCCGAGTACGGACCGGGTTGCCACGCAAATCAAGGAAGTCTCAGAACGTCTGACTTTAGATGAGGGGTGTAACTACCTGCTGCTGAACCGGGTGACCGGTCTTGCCAGTGATCCGCAATGGCAAGCCTATTTCCAGAATCGTCTGGGTCCGGTTCAGCTGCTGTCCCGCATGAATCCGGCTGAAATCGGAGAGATGCGTCTGATTAATGCTTATGGCCTGTTGCCGGGCTGGACGGACACGAATTCGGTTTCAGCCCATGTTGATGTGCCCGCAAAACGGATGGTCACGCTGGCGTTTGCCCAGGATCATCCGGTTTATCATGAAGTTGCCCGGGCGATTGAACGTATTCTTGCAGAAGATGGGATTCGGCTGAAAGTCATGGAAATCAGCAATACGGATGTGCTGACAGGCAAATACGCAGATAAGATTGATATCTGGCTCAATGGCATGAGCATGAGTAACCACAGAGATGATGCGTTTCTTGCCTGGTTCTACAGTTTTGACCACATTGCGCGGGTCATGCCTGAAGCAGAATTTGAAGCGCTGGATCAGCAGGTGATGCATTGGCGGGCATTCGCGGAGCAAAGCTGTCCCAGTCATGATATCGGTTCGGTGCTGGTACGCAGCGGGCAGATTATTCCGCTCTTTCATGCCTGGCTTGGGGTTTACAGTGCGGGGCCGGTACAGGGGATGGAACCCAATTCTATGGGGTGGTTTGATTTTAAATCGGTCTGGTTAAAGCCAGGGCTGGAATCTTAAACCCTGGCTGAGAGATAGGATTACTGCGTGCTTTCGGGGGCGTCTTTGTCGTCGCGGTGATCCCATTCCTGATCATTGAACCAACGGCCAATCGGGCGCCAGACAGTGTCTATCATCGACTTATACCAAGGCGCCTTTTCAGATGCTTCCGCCGCCAGAATAGGCTGAACCGTGATCAGTGAGTCAGACAGATACCATTCAACTTTTCCAACCTGTTGTCCTTTAGCCACCGGTGCTTCCAGGTTGGAATTATAAAACACTTTGTGGTCGAGACTTTTTCGCTGGCGGCGGGGAACGGTGATTACCCCGCCATCGCCTAGTTCCACCTGAACATTGGATGGAGAGCCGTACCAGACTTTGGCTTTTTTCAGCGTATTTTTGTCGAAGTTGGGGGCGAGATCCTGATAGAAGCGGAAACCCCAGGTCAGCAATTTTTTGCTTTCGTTGCGCCGTGCATTGACATCTTTTGTACCGAGTACCACGGCGATTAACCGGAAGCCGTCCTGTGATGCGGATGATACCAGGCTGTATCCCGCTTCTTTGGTATAACCAGTTTTGACACCATCGGCATTGAGGCTGGTATCCCAGAGTAAGGGGTTCCGGTTGCCTTGTTTTATTTTGTTGAATGTAAAAGATTTTTCCTTAAATAATCCATACATCTCCGGTAAATCATGAATGAAAGCGCGGGTCAGCAGCGCCATGTCATAAGCCGTGGTTGCCTGCTCGTCACTGTCCAGTCCGTGTGGGGTTGTGAAGTAAGTTCTTTGCATCCCGAGTCTTTCTGCTTCGCGATTCATCATTTCAATAAATGCAGCGGTATGTCCGGCCACATGCTCGGCCAGCGCGACTGTTGCGTCATTCCCGGATGAAATGATCACGCCGTGGTTTAAATCATCCACGGTGACTTCATCGCCAACATTGAGGAACATTTTGGAGGAACCGGGAAATTTTTGTCCCCAGGCGTTTTCACTGATGACGACTTTATCGTCACCGTGAATATGACCGGCTTTTAACTCTTTACCGACCACATAGCTGGTCATGATCTTCACAAGGCTGGCAGGCGCATGCGCTTGATTCTGATTGCTGCCTGCGATCACCTGACCGGATTGGTAACTCATTAAAACCCATGCATCTGCTGCGATTTCTGGCGGGCTTGGCATGAGCGTGTCTTCAGCCGAGGCAGGGGTAATCAGGGAAAAGTACAGACTGATAGTCCAGTACAACAAAACAGGTCTAAGCAGTGTTTTCATCATAATCCAGTATCCCAGTTCAGATGAGGCCAGGTTACTTTCAGCTTAGTAAAAACTCTGTTCATGAGGATAATTTTTACCCTGAACCTCGTCTTCCTGTGACTAAGTGCATTGTCAATTGCCTGTTTTCATTTTTGTTTCATCCCGGACTGCTAATTTGACTTAGTTATCAAAAAGATGACATCGAATGCGTAAATTTGTTCAAAAACCGGGAGTTGTGTGCAATTTTATCCCTCCCTTTTCAATTAACAATAATTTAACATCGATACAGGGATGACTTATGAAACAAGCGATATTGCCGCTGATTGGTCTGATCACGCTGAGTGTACACAGTGCGGCATTTGCACAGGTTAGCAATGGTGATTTTGAACTCTGGTCCAACGGGAGTCCGGACAGCTGGACAACGACAGACTCAGGGATCCAGGTTACTGAAACCAGCAGTCAGCTTCATTCAGGAAACCTCGCCGCTGCGATTACGGTCAATACCGGCACGCAAAGTGAGACCGATTTTCGGCAGGCTGTCAGTGTGACCAGCGGCGAAAGTTATGACTTCAGTGTGTGGGTTTATCATACGGAAGGTGGCGTTTCCGCCCGGCTGTATGTGGATGGGTATCAGGGATATTCCATACCGTCTAAAACGGGTGCGTGGCAACAACTCAGCTATCGTTACACGGCAACCAGCACAGGCAGCATAGAGGTTGGGTTACGTTTCTACGACCAGTCCGGATTTGATGGATCTGAAGTGGTCTATGTGGATCAGTTTGAGCCGACGGTGAGCAGTGCGCCATCCGAGGGTGGTGATTCGGGTAGCGGTAATAGCGGGGAGGGTGACCCGGACGGGAACGACTCCGGAGATGGGCTGAGTGATCTGTCCAGCTATTATCAAACCGCAGCGGGTCTGACCGGATATTCACTGAAAACTGCGCTTTATCAGATTATCCGGAATCACAGTGCGCAAAGTTACAGTGATCTGTGGTCTTTCTATACGGCTTATGATCTGGATAAAACCTACGAAAAAGACGGCACCATTCTGGATATTTATTCGGAAAATCCTTCCGGGGCCGATGCCTATCATTTTGTACCCGGTAATCATCAGTGCGGCACCTATCGCGGCGAGGGTGAATGTTATAACCGGGAACATGCTTTTCCGCGGAGCTGGTTTGGCGGGGCGATCGCGCCGATGAATACGGATGTTCACCATATCTTCCCGACAGACGGGTACGTGAACTCGAAACGCAGCAGCTACCCTTATGGTGAAGTCGGCAATGCGACTTTTACTTCAGCAAACGGGTCGAAGCTGGGTGTGGCTGCATCCGGTCAGGGGTATTCAGGGACAGTGTTTGAGCCCGTTGATGCCTTTAAAGGTGATGTCGCCCGGGCCTATTTTTATATGGCGACCCGCTATCAGAATGTCATTTCCGGTTGGGAAACGGACAGTTCCTATGGTGATGCGGTACTGGATGGCAGTTCTGATCAGGTTTTTGAAGGCTGGTTTCTGGCCCTGTTACTGAAATGGCATCAGGAGGATCCGGTGAGTCAGGAAGAGCGGGATCGCAACGAATCAGCCTATCTTTTCCAGGGGAACCGTAATCCTTTCGTAGATTACCCTGCATTTGTGACTGAAATCTGGGGAAAATAATGCATATCTCTCAGGGGCCGGAATGGCCCCTTTTTTTGTACTTTTCTGTGCCCGGATGCCTGTCACCGTCGGCGTGCTGCATTCGTCAAATCTGATATCCCGATGGTTCCGGTGCCGGAAAGTCCGGGTGATGGATGGTGAGACATTTCAGATTTTTTCAGGAATTTCATCGCATTATTGCTGAGGTGAGCCACACTGTATGTAAACAATACAGTGCGTTGTATGTTGAGCTTGTTGTCTCAGGGAGTCGAGAATGCGTGTGAAACTGCCTTTTTTTGTCTTCATTTTCTTTGTAATGATTTTGCCATTCACAGCGGAAGCCGGCACAGGTGAGTCCGGGCTGGATTTAACACAGACAACCATAGGTTATCTGGCTGTTCTCATCTTCGTCGTTGCTTATGGCTTAGTCATGGCGGAGGAATATCTTCAGCTTCGCAAGTCAAAGCCTATGTTGCTGGCAGCCGGTGTGATCTGGATTCTGGTCGGCTGGGCCTACAAACAAAATGACATGATAGAAGTGGCGCATGTGGCGCTGGATCATAACCTGCTGGAATATGCAGAACTGATGCTCTTTCTGCTGGTGGCCATGACCTATATTAACGCGATGGATGAGCGGCGATTGTTTGATGGTCTGCAGGCCTGGATGGTGAGCAAGGGCTTTCACTTCAAGTCTTTGTTCTGGATGACCGGGTTGCTGGCTTTTTTCATTTCGCCGGTTGCAGATAACCTGACCACAGCTTTACTGATGTGTGCGGTTGTCATGAAAGTCGGGGGCGACAACACACGTTTTATCAACCTTGCCTGCATTAATATTGTGGTCGCAGCGAACGCCGGTGGCGCTTTCAGTCCTTTCGGGGATATTACAACGCTGATGGTCTGGCAGGCCGGATTGGTCCGATTCTCCCAGTTTTTCGAACTGTTCATCCCAGCACTGGTGAACTTCATGGTTCCGGCTTTGATCATGTCGTTCTTTGTGCCGGGCACCAAACCTGAGACGACCAGTGAGTTTGTTGAACTGAAACGCGGGGCAAAACGGATTGTTTTACTCTTCCTGCTGACAATACTGACGGCAGTCGTCTTTCATACCTATCTGCACTATCCGCCCGTGATGGGAATGATGATGGGGATGGCATATTTGTCTTTGTTCGCTTATTTCCTGCAAAAGACGCTGCCTCGTTCGCTGGAGAAAAAACGGGCGAAAGCCATTGCGAATAATGATCATGCAGCGTTGGACCGTTTAGGTTCTGTGGTGCCCTTTGATGTCTTCCGTCGTATCTCGATGGCAGAGTGGGACACATTGCTGTTTTTCTATGGTGTGGTTATGTGCGTGGGCGGGTTAAGTCTGCTGGGGTATCTCAGCGTTGCATCGCATGTGCTGTATACCCAGTGGGATCCGGTCTGGGCCAATATCATGGTGGGTGTGATGTCTGCCATTGTCGATAATATCCCGGTGATGTTTGCTGTACTGACCATGAATCCGGATATGGCCGTCGGAAACTGGCTGCTGGTGACACTGACTGCCGGTGTCGGCGGGAGTCTGCTCTCGATTGGTTCAGCGGCGGGCGTTGCGCTGATGGGCGCAGCACACGGGAAATACACCTTTTTCGGACACTTGAAGTGGGCACCAGCGGTTGCATTGGGTTACATCTTAAGTATTGCCGTTCATCTGGCGATGAATGCTGCTGAGTTCGGATAAACAAGACTATCAAGACAACTAAGACAACCAATACAACCAGAATAAGCAAGATAAACAAAAAACAGGGCTGATGTGATGTCAGCCCTGTTGGGTTGAGGATCTTTTGAAGTTTCGAAGAAAACCTCAGCTGCTTTTACAGGTTGCCGTAATATCCAGTTCCGGGTTTTTGGCTGTGGTTTCTACGCCGTAAAAACCAATCAGGGTATGGAAGAAATTGTCCTGAGAAAAATGTCTGGACGTTGCCAGTTTAGACAGACAGATCTTATCAATACCTTTTGCTTGTGCATATTGGTCCGGAATCCACATCAGCCAGGGAACGGTTGTTTGCTCTCTTGGCGCGATGGTGTACGGCGTACCGTGCAAATACAAGCCATTTTCACCCAGCGATTCTCCATGGTCAGAAATATACATCAGGGCGACATTGTATTTGTCCTGATAATGCTTCAGCTTTTGAATGAGCTTTGACAGGAAGAAATCAGTATACGCAATGGTGTTGTCGTACGTGTTCCGAATTTCTGCATCTGAACATTTTTCAATATCTTTGCTGTTACAGGCCGGAGTGAAACGTGCCATTGACTCCGGATACCGTTGAAAATAGGTTGGACCATGGCTTCCAATGGTATGAATCGTGATCAGCTTGTTTCCCTGAAGTGCAGTAATTTCTTTATCGAAATGGGTGAGCAGTGCTTCATCGTGGCAGGTTTCACCATTACAGAATGAACTCTCCTCAGTCGGATCAAGACTGATTTTTTCGAAATTCTTGGCAACACCTTTATCACCGCCATCATTATCTTTCCAGAGCAATGTGACACCTGCGCGGCCAATGATATCCATGACGTTATCCTGATTATTGGCTTTGCTTTTTTTGTAGTCGGAACGATTCATGTTGGAAAACATGCAAGGCACTGAAACTGCTGTCGCTGTGCCGCATGAAGAGACCTGTTGAAACGAAATCAGGCCCATATCTGCGGTATAGGGATTTGTATCACGCTTATAACCGTTGTAACTGAAGTTCATTCCGCGGGCCGTTTCACCCAGTACCACAACAACCAGGGTGTCTTTCTTGTTTTTCGCAGGCAGCAGCTTGGCATCTTCACCCAGCGGGCGATATGGTTCCGGGGTCGTAAAATAGTTCCGGTTAATGTACTTAAAGGTATTGTAGGCGTGCGCAGGGTTAATCATTTTATTCAGATACGAATTATTCCTGCCGACTGCGGCGTAATCTTTATAAAAAAACATGGCAATCAAGCCGAGGCCAATGAAGGCTGCCAGCATTAAAACGACTCGTTTCAGGATTTCTTTGAAAATACTTTTCGAGTAAATGATATGTGTCATTAAAACAAGGGTGGCAGGGACAAAACCGAAGAAGATCAGGTAAAACAAAGAGCTGCCATTCAGATAAGAACTGGCTTCACTGGTGTTGGTCTCAAAGACATTTTCGATCATGCCATAGTCAAACATGACCCTGAATTTCATTTCGGCATAGAAAGCTAATGATGAGGTGATTAATAATATAATACTGACAGGTTTAAATATAAAAGGCTGGCACAGCATGGAAAAAATAATGACAAAACTAAAAAAAAGCAGGCAGGGTGAACTGATGATGAAAGGTGTCAGATGATAGCCGGTCACCTGATAAATCTTTGAAATTACAGGCATGTTCAAGATGAAGGCATAATACACTGACATGAGCAGGATAAACCCGTTCATCGTCAGTGTAATTCTTGTTTTGAAAACATTTTTTATTATGTTTGGCATGAATAATTTATTGTGATGCGGACAATGAATGCACTATGACGATTAATTCTTAAGAGATGCTTAAGAATTGTATATGGACTTGTCACATTTCGGTAATAAAAGCTTTCAGTTTTGATCAATACAATTTCTTAAGCGTTTCTTAAGACACAGCATGAATACTGCAGAAATGATTTCGATGAATCCTCAACAGGAGCGAACATGGTTACACAACAGCAGTCCGATATTCTCTGGGATCGCTTTGTCCGATTTATTCATTGGTCCGTCGCAGCACTCTTCTTCACCAATTATGTGTTCACGAAGGAAGGGGGAGCAACCCATGAGTGGGTTGGTTATGTCATGGTGTTGCTGATTCTGTTGCGTTTACTGTGGGGAACCCGGGTGACAGGGGCAGCAAGGTTGAGCAGTTTTGTGCCTTCAGTCA
This sequence comes from Photobacterium sp. R1, assembly GCF_054600795.1. Taxonomy (NCBI): domain Bacteria; kingdom Pseudomonadati; phylum Pseudomonadota; class Gammaproteobacteria; order Vibrionales; family Vibrionaceae; genus Photobacterium; species Photobacterium sp. R1. Next base: position 42,635 of record NZ_BAAHZP010000009.1, on the reverse strand, counting down.
GTAAGGCCCGGGAACATATCAGTACGCTGTGGGAAACCGGAAAAGATGACCATCACGGGCATAACCCTTTAGGTGCCTTCATGGTTTGGTTCTTATGGGGTGCACTGGTGCTTTGTACTTTGAGTGGCTGGGCAGCTCACGAAAAGCTGTTTAATGCAAAGAAACTGTTTAAAGAAGTTCATGAATTTCTGGTCAATCTGACGTTGTTTGCAGTGATCTTCCATGTCTTTGCTGTTGTCATGATGAGCAAGCTGACGGGCAATCAGTATGTGAAAGGGATGCTGACCGGCCGGCGGGGTCAAAAATAAGACGGAACCTGCCGCAATGGAAATCCTTGCGGCAGGTTTCATTTTATAACGCGGCTTTTAATGCCGAAATGAAGTCGTCAATATCATCCCGGCTCACATCGAGATGGGTGACCAGACGCATCGGGTGGCCGGTACTGATCAGGATGCCTTGGTTTTTCAGGGTTTCAGCCAGTGCGGTTTGATTGATATGGCTGTCCACCTTGGCAAATAAAATGTTGGTTTCGACGAATTCAGGTTTGGTGCTGAACCCGGGGACGGTATTGAGCTGTGCTGCAAGATAGCGGGAGTTCTCATGGTCTTCCCGTAACCGGGTTGCATTTTCCTGAATCGCGATTTTAGCAGCAGCTGCCAGAATACCCGCCTGACGCATGCCACCGCCCAGCATTTTTCGCCAGCGTATCGCTTTTTTGATCAGGGCTTGATCACCAAGCAGCAGTGAACCGACGGGTGCGCCGAGTCCTTTGGACAGGCAGATGGTGAAAGAGTCGAAATACTTCACGATTTCAGTGATATCGACGTCCAGCGCTGCGGCAGCATTGTAGACCCGGGCACCATCAAGATGAAGCGCCAGATTGTGCTGGTCTACGAAAGCACGGGCTTCAGCCAGATAGGACAGGGGAAGTACTTTACCGTTGATTGTATTTTCCAGGCTCAGGAGCCGGGTACGGGCAAAGTGGAGATCGTCCGGCTTGATCGCTGCTTCAAGTTTGCTGAACGGAATGGTTCCGTCCGGATCATTTTCGACAGGCTGTGGCTGGATCGAACCCAGAACAGCCGCACCGCCACCTTCGAATCTGTAGTTGTGTGCTTGCTGTCCGCAAAGATATTCGTCGCCGCGCTCACAGTGACACAGGAGTGCCAGCAGGTTGGCTTGTGTGCCTGAACTGCAAAACAAAGCCGCTTCAAACCCGTGTCGTTCGGCTGCCCATTGTTCCAAATCGTTGATGCTTGGATCGTCACCATAAACATCATCACCGACAGGGGCATTTGCCATGGCCTGGCGCATGGCATCAGATGGACGGGTGACGGTATCAGAACGAAAATCAATGTAGGGTTTGGATGTGTCGGTATGGCTGGTGGTCATCATGTTTTTCCAGATCGTTGCACCATTCAAGGTGCGTTTTTCGAGGTTGTTCACTATATATACCACGAAAAATAAACGATGCATGCGAAATCAGGTAATTGACTGATATTGAATTGATTTTCAGGTAATTTGAACTAGTGTTGTGCATATACATGTGAATATTGAGTCAGATAAATACTCATAAGATTTCATATTTAAATCTTCAGAAGTGAGCAGGAACCTTGTCAATGCGTATGGATACGGAACACCAGGGCAATAACTTCCCACCTTACTTTTATCTGGCGGCTTCGATTATTGTCGCCATCCTCATGATAGGCGTCAGCCTGTATTTTCGTCCGCTATTACCCATTGATGAAACCCGGTATGCGTCTGTCGCCTGGGAAATGTGGCATGGCGGCGACTGGCTGGTGCCTCATAAAAATGGTTTACCTTATGCGCATAAACCCCCGGTGTTATTTTGGCTGATCAATCTCAGCTGGATGCTCTTTGGCGTGAACGACTTTGCGACCCGCATGATTGTTCCCTTAGTGGCCTGCGGTAACTTCTTCCTGATTTATCAATTGGGAAAACGACTGTATGGTAAGCACTCACAGGCTGCTGAACTTTCGCCTCTGGTATTGCTGAGTTTCGCAACGCTTGCGTTGTATCTGCCTATGTCCTTTTTCGATATGTTGCTGACTGTCTTTCTGTTAAGCGCTGTGATTTGTCTGCTGAAGTCTGCACAGGAAAACAAGATCAAGTGGGGAGCGGTCGCGGGCTTCTGGGCAGGCATCGGGGTGCTGGTGAAAGGCCCGGTGATCTTGGCTTATTTATTTCCCTTATTCGTTTCCTATCCCTATTGGCGGCAGGATGGCTGGCTGTCGAATCGAAAATGGCTGGTTGGTTGTTTGCTCAGTATCATCATGACAGCTGTGGTCGCTCTGCTTTGGGCAATTCCGGCAGCCATGCAAGGCGGTGAAGAATATGCTCAGGCCATTTTCTGGGGACAGACTGCGGGCAGAGTCTCCGAGTCTTTTGCACATGCCCGGCCATTTTACTGGTATGTATTGTTTCTGCCGGTACTGACATTGCCCTGGTTGTTTTTTCTGGGCTGCTGGCGTAGCCGGATTTTCAGCCAGTTGAGTCAGGCAGATAAATTTTGCTTAAGCTGGCTGGTGCTGACGGTGCTTTTATTCAGTTGTTTCAGTGGTAAGCAACCTCATTATCTGTTGCCGGTTTTCCCTGCAATGGCGGTCTTCCTGGCTGCAAAGCTGAATCTGAAATTGTTCGGCAAAGAGCCTTTGCTGGCTTTGCTGTTGCTGATATTAGCGATTGCGATGTTCAGCGGCCCATGGTGGATTGGCGCGGCATTTAAAGCGGCTCAAAATCCGGAAGTTCATCCGCTCTGGGGACTGGTGCCGCTATTTTTGGCCGTGGTCGCCATCAAACCTGCAGTCTTTCAGAAATTCAGATTGCCCGTTCTCTTACTTGCGATTCCGGTCAGTGTTTATGCGCTGCTGCCGTTTGTATCGCCGGTTTTATTTCAGCTTTATGATCTCAGTGAACTGGCACAACAACTGAATAAAAAACAAACCGAGGGGCATGTGGTTGCCATCTCCGGAAATTATCATGGGCAGTACCAGTATCTGGGTCGTTTAGAAGAACCACTGGTGGTCATTGGCGATAAAAATACAGAAGAGTATCTGTGGTTAGCCCAGCATCCCAATGCCTGGGCTGTGATTGCAACCAGAAATGTCGACACTTACATCGAGCAGCATGCTGTACAGATATGGCCTTATCGAGGCAGAAAAAACGTATTGATTTCAGCGGCAGACTTATTTCAATGGCCCGACTGGAAACTGTATACGCCTGTTATCGATCAAAAGCTGACGGAAAAGAAGGTCGCCGTTAATTCTGATCTCGAATAAGGAAAGAGCACCCTGGAAAAATACAGCGCATAAAAAAATCCGGGTATACACCCGGATTTTTCAACTCAGACAGATTCAGCGATTTTGATTCACGGAATCAAAACCTGAGAGTCAGTCCTGATCGTACTGATCACCAAACACGTCCCGATAAGAACGACGTGACGAGTCAATATTCGGCTCTTTCACGATCCATTCCGGCATGTACAGCGTCTCTATTTGCGGTTCCAATCCCCAGCGGTGATAAGCAAGTGCCGCCAGACCAGTAATGGTCATCGCAAACCAATAGCCTGAATCGTAGGCTTCATCCTCACTTCCGAAATACGTTTTGTGATCTTCCAGTGCAGCCTGAAGCTTTTCTGGATATGCTGTTTCCCGGTTCGGACTGTACATGGCATGTATGAGCGGAATCAGGGGCAAGAATTTGTAATTCACTGCTTCCTGCCTTGCTTCATGGCCGACACATTCAGGCTTGAACACTTTTTCTGCTGCATCGACCAGCAAAGCATTGATATCTGCGTCAGGGTACAGAATGCCTTTCAGCAGGTTGAGCATGGCTTTATCAAACGCCCGGTTTGAAGGGCCATTTTGCCTTGCATCCAGATCAATGTGCGCTTCATTTAGTTCACACAATTCATAGGCGCCCGAATAATCCTGAAGAATCAAACAGCAGGCAAACACCAATACCCAGTCATCCAGATTCAGGCGGTGATCCGTTGGCTTACCGACACCTTCGTATTCATACTGGTTGATGCTGAAGGGGACAAAGTCTCCTTGATTAAATACCAGTCGGTAATAGGCCAGACCAACATCACGGTATGTCTTCAGGCACCATATAATCTGATCTTTAGGGGCACCTTTTACTAAGAGCATTCCAAGTGTGTTCAAACATGGCTCTAATCTTAAACTCAAGATATTTTGATATGCATCTGATGCAGAACCTTCAAGAGTTTCTGGGGGCATCTCTCTGGCTATTAATGGGGTTAGCCAATTATTGAGGCGCTCTTGCATTTGTCCATCATTTGCTTCTTCTTCCAATATATGATGGTTAAGCGAGTTGACCTTATTCAAAAGCATTTTCCTTATAATCCACAGTAGTGCCGTTGGCTTTTAGTGAGCCATCTGAATTCAGTTTTGTCGTGATTTTGATGAAGGAAGCATTTGGCTCATTGCTATTCATATGCTGCTCAATCTTTTTAAGTGTTTCGTTGTGCAATGCCAGTTCATCCGGGTCGACGGTATTAGAATGTCGGTTTGCGTCCTTGTTCCATTTTTTCATCGCCTTAATGGTATCAATTGTGTGCTCTCTGTGCCCCTGAACAAAACAGTCACTGCCAATAACACGACAGTTGTCGGATGGGTTTGAGCCCCCTTTATACTCCGCAAATATGAGCTTTTCGCTGCCATCATCATGCTCAATCAGATAGATGTCGTCAAACTGGTCATTCGCCTTCTTACTGCCAGGGTAGGAAGCCTGAAGTTTACTCACGCGCTTCACACCGTTGTGACCTTCAACGAACAGCTGATTCTGGATCACGGCTTCACCCGTAAGTTTGCCAATCGTGTGACTCAGATTGTTCATTTCAATGCTGGCATCAACAAAGGCTTCCTGCTGGGCCGGCGTTTCCTGAGACTTGTTTGCCTCTTTGGTCGCTTTTGCCTTTTGGCGCAGTTCACCGAGCTGAGAAACTGACATTTCTTTGGGTTGCCCGTCGATGCTATAGGTTGCTTTCAGTTCACCATCACAGTTCGGGAAACGACAGGCATCCACCGCGTTGAGCGGTTTGCTTGTATCAACACCATTGATGATGTCGTTTTTGAAGGTTGGTGGTACTTTGGTTGTATTGCCACTTTCAGGCTTATGCCAGCCTCTGCCGTTTTCATACTCCCAACCATTTCGGACGAAGTATTCGAATTTACTTGGCGAAATCGTGACTTTTCCGACTGAATCAATATGCGCCTGGTAAAGGTCTTTGATATCCGTATCTGTCAGTTGTTCGATGGGCTTATTCGGTTTTTTGTCTCCTCCTGAATGATTTGGATCGCCACCTGAACCAAAGCCAGAGCGAGGCGCATCGTGACTCAGCTTATCCATCAGGTGCTTATCGTTTTTCACCATCCTGAGCAGGTCAGCTAATTGCTCCACGCCAGCGGACATATCCATGTCACTATACTGGCCATTCAACAGCTCGAGAATTTCGAGAGTTGTCATTGCGGCAATTGTTTTTTTCCATCCCATGATGTGTTTGGCTTTATCAAGCACACCCTCTTCAATTGAATTGACGGCATTTTCATACGCAATTCGTTTGAGCTCTTCAGTGGCTTTTTTTCTGTCTTCAGGGTTATCAGATTTCAGTAAGCCATAAACATCAGTTGCTGACTTCAATAAATCGGGTAATTCCATGATAGCCAGATAAGCACTGGCAGCGATTGCAGCTGTATAAAGGGTGTCAGCAAGTAACCAGAGCAGAAACGCAGCATTATTTTCTGCAGCATTTCCGGCAGCTTTCATGCCTGCTTCGACATCACCCTGAGCTGCGAAAATCATGAGACCACTCACCAGCCTGGAAATATCAGCCCCCATTTTTTGGAGTCGAGCAATTTCCTGATCAAATTCAGCTTTGGAGATTTGGCCGTTTTCTTTCTGCATTTGGGTCAGGACTTTTGCAGCGAATGCTTCGGTGCTGCCCTGAATGTTGTCGATCTGTTCCTTGTAGCCAATATCTTCTTTATATTTTTCAGCAATATATTCACCAATGACACCGCCAGCGGCGCCGCTCATGCAACCAGAAAGGATGCCTTTACGGTTTGAGCCATTGATACTGTTTGTCATGGAGCCTAAGCCACAGCCCAACGCAGCATGTGCGATATATTTCGCACCGGCAGAGATCGGGTCGACTCCGGATTCAATGATATCGCCTTGTTCATTCAGACGAATGCCACGGCTTGCGGCACCAATCTGGTTGGCCAGACTCTTACCCAAGACATTGACTGTTGAACTGGCCAGTGCGTGGATGAACGTCTCATCAATATCTTTTAAGCTGCGTAATCCGTCTCCGTTAGCCAGACTTTCTAGCTGAGAGGCAACAATCGTATGGAAGACCTGCTGGGTTGCTTGCTCTGCGATAGAGCCTGCCATCCCATTCCCCAGAGCATCAGAAGCTGCACTGCTGGCATCATTAAACAGAGAGGTATCTAACTTTTCCAGAACACCAGCAGTGACTGCAGAAAGCGCAACTGACCTGACTGTTTCAGAACTGGCCATCTGGTCGAGGGTGGACTTGATGTTGAACCCATTTGCAAGCAGTGACGCAGATGCCTGGAAAGCTAGGCTGTTGACTGCAGCGGCCATGACCGTATTGGTGACGCCCATGAGACCTGCAACACCGGCACCTCCGGTTGCTACAGCAATTGCGACAGCCAGAATCGCCATGGCCGCAGGGGTCAAACCACTTTGGTCGTAGTCCCATTCATCCAGGATGAGTTTCACTTCCTGCCAGTTCACATCTGGTGAGTCTTTGACTTGCTTCAGCCATTCCATACCATCCGTGACTGCCAATTGATCGATGTAGCTGTCTAAATCGACGAATTGCTGGTCTGGTAAAGTGGGGAACTCAACTTTGATACCGTGTCTGGCATCCAGCATGAGACCACCCTGGGTTCTGAACAGGTTGTAATATGCGATTTGTTTTTTAAAGCCATGTCCCTGAAATCTGAAACTGAGCGATCCTTCATAGGATTCCTCATAACTGTAAACATGATTGGCAAGCTCTAAATCAAAATCGATATTGTCAGCAATGATTTTGGTGACGCCCTGGCTGTCGACCTCAACTGCACGTAAAGTCACTGGGCCAATTTGTGTGTTTAACGTAATGTCATTTCCGGCACGGAGCAGTGTACGAACAACTTCTGCACGTTGTTCGCTTTCTGCTGTTTTCTCTTTGGTTCCGAAAACACCCCCAGTTTTACTTTGAAATGATTTGCTCCAGCTGTATTCATTTTGTGCAGCAGTTAAGTAAATCCCTTCACCCGCCAGCAGCTCCAGCATGCCTTCACTTTCGATGATTGCACCTTGCGTGATGATCTTTTCATTGGCAATGATTGAAATAATATCGACTGCTGAAAGTTTGGTTTGTAAGTTCACTAACGACTGACTGGAGTCTGTCCACCTCTTGCCCGACTGTGCATGTTGCTGGCGAACCTCCTGCGTTAGGAGTTGAACGCTGCCACCTGTATTGATGTGAAGTGTCCCTTGTGAGTCAAATTGTCCGCCTTTACTGATCACATCAGCTGCAGTTGTTAAGTTGAGTGAATTTAATCCGGTAATTTTGGCGAGGTTACCCGCTAATTCAGAATATCCGTATTCGTATTCGTGACGGAAGACTAAAGTTTCATTTCTAATTGCATTCGCAATCAGCTTTGTATCACGGCCTTGAATGGTGCCGGAGTAGTTTTCAATGTTATTCCCTGCCTGGATTTTCAGGTTTCCCTGGGATTTGACATTGCCTTGGTTGTTAATGAAATCCTGTTTGGTTTGAATGAAGAGGTTTCGTCTGGCGATAACATCACCACCGTTAACTGTAAAGCTTCCGGCATTGACCATACCATTACCAACACTAAAGGTTGTTTTACTTACTTTATTCGTTGCAATGGTTGTTTTTGATAAATAAACGAAAGGAATGACGACTTTTTTCCCGGTTGGCAATGTTCTGAATTCAGGCCAGATGACATCGCTGGAAATACTATTGATTTGAGCTGAAGTCAGGTTTTGGCCAAATTTGTAGCCTTTTTCTTTTATCAGTATCAGAGCATTGTCATAGAGTGACTTGATCATGTCATTGTAATTGTCATAATCACCTTCACCAACGATATAACTTCGGTTCAGAATTTGGTTGAGCTGCAGGCGGATGATGTCTCTCTCAACATAAGGTGTGCCGATAAATAAAGGCTTTGGAGGTGCGGCAGGAATTATTGTTGTGATCTCACCTACACCGATGGGTACCCATTTCATATCACTAAATTTTTTCGGATATTTTGATGCAGCCAGTTGGTAGAAATAACCGAAGCCATCAAATATATCTGATAAAGGTGACATGAATACTTCTTCATAAAGATGACCCGAGACCCGGCTGGTTAACTGATACCGTGCTGATGAATCCAGCGCTGACTGGAGCTTATTCACATCTCTGGTCAGCTGAATGTTTGCATAAGCTGGAAAAGCCAGTTGCATCGGAATCACCCAGGTTAAAACAGATGCAGTTGCTTTTCTCCAGACCGGTGATTTTTCAGCCTGCATCAGTGTGGAATGGTTTTTTTTGTTCATTTTTATGATCATCCCTGATTATTTTCCGAAAGTGATATTGCCAGTTGTGACTTTACCATTTGCGACATTAATATTAGCTTTGTTGATTTCAAAGAGAGCTGGGAACTGGCCTTTGGTTTCATCTTTGATGAGTTTTTCAGAGGTTGTTGTCCATCGTTCTGTTTTTCGTTTGATACAAGCACCTAATACACGTCTTGAACAATAACGGCGCGAGTGGTGAGTCACTGTAGTTCTGATGATTTTTTCATTTAGTGCTAATCCGAGAGATTTTATTTCATTCAGCTTTCCATTCATTTCACCCCAAATTTCAACGTTACTGGCTTCGTTGTAAAATTTGTTTCCGTTAAAGGTAACATTCCCTGCAACCAGCATACGAGCGACAGGGGACAGTGTTGATACATATTGTGTGTAGACTTTCTCTTTGGTGTTTTTATTTTTGTAGATGGCGTCAATATATTCTTTGCATGGTTTGATATATATTTCTTCGACTCTTTTCACCACATGTATAGCTTGATCAATCGGAAGATTGGAGTTTGAGCCTAAGAAATATCTATAAAACTCATCTAATCTTTGATAGTCCACATGATGATGTTTTTTTAAATCTGCTTCAAGCGCTTTACATTTGCGCACAGTTTCAGCAGGGAAAGTTTTAGATTGATAGTATTCGTGACTTTTTCCTTCAATGTAATAACGTTGGTTATTTATTGATGGAGAGTCAATTGACATGTTTCCATTTAATACTTCGACAACGCCAGAACCATTTTTAAAAGAATTTTTAGCTTGAATGACTAGAGCGTTTTCAGCTGAAATTGATACTGGCGTTGAATCTGTGATCTCCATTTTAATTTCAGGGTTTTTATATTCTTTACGTTGCTTGATATATGGATTCGAATTAATGATTTCTGGAGCGCTTAATGAAAGGTTAAAACCATAAATACTTGATTTTCTTTCTTCTAATGTCCAGTCTTTTTTTATGCTTTTAGTTGTGCATCGATTGATGAAATTTTTGATTAACCCAACACCAGTACCAATTTGAATCGTACTGCTTTTACTCTGTGCACTGTGACCAAAAGTCTCAACACCTACACATTGCCAGGGATCTAGAATGCCATTGATGATGGAGTTGTTACTGCTTAATGCGACATTGCTTCCAACAAATATACCTTGATGGTTGTTCTTTATATAGCTGATGCCATTGACATAGAGCGAATCACGGGCAAATAATTCTCCGCCTAAATTGCTCACCATGTTTGCAGCAACTTTTATATTATCTGCAAAAATTAGTCCTTTCATTATGAGTGAGTTCTCAGCAGAAATTTCAATGTCTCCTGCTTTAATACTGTAATCTTTGTATTCCTCTTTTGGAATGATAGATATATTACTTGCTTCCAGGATCACATTTGATTTCGTCAGCAGTTTATTTTCACTCAGTATTAATGAGCCGAATGACTTAATATGAATGTTCCCACCAGGGAAAACTGTTTTGTCTTGATAGGTATTGACGAGTGAAACGTCTCCTAAGGTTGAAATGTTACTCTTCAATGTAATGTTTGCATTTAAACTGGTTGTCTGAATCAAGACATTTCCGGCTTTAATATCCCCCAGCATTGTCAGAGCAGTACCAGTCTGACTGGCATTTGCGATGTTGATATCACCCTTTTCATATGACAGTTCAGTATTCCCAGTAACTAACTGAAGATTGCCTTGCGATGCAAGCAAATTTCCGCCCTCAGGTGCCACTTCATAATTTCCTGTGGTGTTTTTATTCGCTCTAGTGAAAGTATTAATATCACCCTGGACGTTGATTCTTTGGGCTAATAAATCAACAAAGACAGCATCTTGTGTTCTCAGACCCGAACCAATGATGTCCAGAGCACCTTTCTGTGTTTTGATCTTTGTCAGATTACCTTGGCTGAAAGAAGGAGAGCCTGTCGTCAGCACAACGCGTTTGGTATTTTTGAATTCGCAGGAATCGCAGATAAGTCCGGAAGGACTGGCAATGATGATATCGCTCGGTTGCCCAAGAACTTCAACTTCACCAATGGATAAAGGTGTGGCAGAGGTGTTGTGGATGATCGTAACTTTCGTTGGTTGGTTTTTGACACCTTTATTCAGAATCGGGTTGTTTACTAATAACAGATGCTTGACGGTTTTACCGTCACTGCTGACTTGGACGTTGGCTGTTCCTTCAGGACTGAGCTTTTCCATGAAAACAAGTGTTTCTTCTTTCTGAGGGTCTGAATGTTTTGATGAAATGATTTTGGTATTGGTTGAAGTCAGTGATGCAAACGTAAAAGAGGGCAATAAAAAAATTGAAGTGAGCATCAAGGTTGATGGCCAGAATTTTCGGTATCTTCGTGTCATGATATTTGTATAACCTGAATTGATAAATGCTTATTTAGTATGTGTTGATTAAAGGTTAACCATCTGAAATTAAAACATTACTCCCAGTTTTTGTGAAAATGAGTGAATATTACTCGCTGGAAAACTGATGTGCAAGATGATTCATTTCAAAGGAGATGGAAGTGTTGTTTTTGATTCGTGATTTGTATGTTCAATTGGTTTGAACTGCTCATGGTCATTTTCAGAGAGCTTTTGGGAGTGGCTGGAGAATTGAAAGGGGAAGCTTCAGGTTGATATTGTCGATTGCTTTGTCTGAAAAACAACCAGACGGATTATTTGCTGAAAATAGTAGGGAAATTAAACAGCCTGAAGCGAACACGCCAGGCTGTTGTTATGTACGGTGGTATTTCACCAGGGGTAGGGACGCTGCGTGACAAATTTACGCATGCTTTCTGGTGCATCGCATTGGGGCTCTGCCGTGGTGGCATCAAAAAGGATCCAGTGCCTCCGGTGGGCTTCTCCCATGTCCTGGCCTTTGCTGAGGGTAAAACAGCGGACACTGGCTGAATCGGGAATAAGAATGTATCGGTTCGGGCTGTCATGTAACCAGGCCCAAGCCCTTTCTTCCTGTTCCTGCATGGGAGCCAGATAACTGAAATGAGTGACGGTCACGGGAGAGAATAGGATATGCTGCTCCTTAAAGTTCACTAAACCGAGCTCAGCATCAGTACCAATTGTATGTGCGATGTTAGCCATCAGCGCTTTCGGGGTACGATTTGGGTCAAGCAAATGATATCCCCAGCTGGCAAAAATCAGCCAGGTTACGGCCAGAAGTCCCCCCAGGGTCAGATATGCATTTTTGTTGCGTCTGAACCAGAGTGTCCCCAACCAGATCAATCCGCAGGTGAAAAGCATCAGGCCCGCTTGCAGAGTTTGCTCTTCAAGTTCACGGACTGCTTTTTCAATTTGGGCAATTCCTGCAATCCCGCCGGCAAACATAACAACGCCGATTAATGTCATCAATCCAACCATCAGCCAGTGCAGCCAACGTTTGTGATCCAGCAGATTGACTGCCGGACTCAGTGCGAGTGCAAACATTGGCAGTGCGGGGAGCACATAAACGCCTCGTTTACCGGGACTGAGACTGAAGAAAAGGACCACGAGCACAACCCAGCTGAGGATGACCCAGATAACCGGATACTGTTTCCAGCTTTCACGAAGTGATTTCCAGAATGCGATGACCATAAATGGTAACGGAAACCAGAACACGGGGATTACGGATGAAATGAAATAGTGCCAGGGCTGCACATGACCAAGTGAGTTTGCATAGCGTTCTGCGGTTTGTTTGAACAGGATGTTATCGCGGTAGGCCTGGAACTGAGGATCGTCATTGCCACTGGTGATGAGCAGCAATGGAATCAGCCAGGCAAGAATAACGGCCAGCATGAACAGTGGTCCGAACCAGGCCTTTTTCTGAAAAGCCGGCGGTAGTTCTTTTCGTTGCGGAAAAGCGTAGAGCGCAATAGGAATGAGCATTAACGCGGGTAAAAAGCCAACGCCTTTGGTGATGACGCCCAGTCCCATCATGGCCCAGGCGAGATAATATAAGCGCCAGTTAGGGGCCAGAAAAAAGTGGCGGATCAGGCAATAGCACGACACAGTAATCCAGCAGGCGACCATGGCATCAATCTGGGCATTTTTGGCCTGAATGAAAAACTGAGGCGCCAGCATGAGCAGAAACAACGCCGTACGGGCAGTTTTGTTCCCCCACAGGCGACGTGCTAAATCCCAGACCAGAGTAAGCGTCAGCAGCCCACAGAGCGCATTCGGCAGCAAAAAAGCCAGTTTCAGATTACCGGTCAGCCAGTAAAACAGGGCAATGCTCCACATGAAAACCGGGGGTTTATCCGGATACAGTTCTCCACCCCGCATCGGGAAAAACCAGTGTCCGGTCGCCACCATTTCTCTGGCGACTTCGGCAAAACGGGGTTCGTCCGCTGGCCAGGGAGAGCGCCAGCCAATGCCCCAGAAAAGCAGAAGGATGGCGATTGCAAACAGCAGGATAGTCAGACTATCCCACGATTTATCTTGTTCTGTTGTCGTAATGTTTTGAGCCGGATTTGATAGCATTCGTCGCATCCTTGGTCGTTTTTTCCCGGTGGAAATAGAGATAAATGCCCAGCGCACTGGAAATGGCAAACAGCAAAATGCTGACTGTCATTTGGTTATGGTCGGAGAGTCGTACCCCTGAGCCAGCCATAGCGAATACCGCTGTCTGCGGTAAGAAGCCGATAACAGAACCCAACACAAATGCACTGATCCGAAGGTTACAGGCACCTGAAAACAGATTCGTAAATAAGTTACTGCCGACGGGGAGCAGTCGAATCACCATGATCTTTAACGTGGCATTACGTTGCAGTGACTTCTCAAAGACTTGCAGATACTTGGAGAAACGTCGCTCCAGCATGGGGTGGAGGACTGAACGCGCCATATAGAAGCAGCACAGTGAACCGATTAAGCTGACCATCAGGGCTGCGATGACACCCACAGGTCCGCCCAGCAGAAAGCCAAACAGAAAAGCAATTGCCTGACGGGGGCCGCCGATGCCAATGAACAGGGTCGCAGAAAGATAGAGTGACAGCCATTTCAGGAGGCCTGCATGGTCCAGCCATTGCGCGATGACGTGGTGATCACTCAGCGGCGGAATCCAGTCATTGCGAATGATGAGATAGAGCAACAACAGGCCACAGAGGGTGATCACTGCTTTGACATACAATTTATTCATTTGCGCCTGACTGACTGATTTTTTCGATAAGCGGATTTCTGGCACGTCGGCTGAGCCAGACCACGCCCAGCATATCGACCAGTCCAACCCACGCACGGTTGAGCGCATTGTACTTGGATGTACCGCCCCAACGGCCACGATGATTGACTGGGACAACAGCTACTTCACCGCCCAGACGACGGATCAGTGCCGGAAGAAAACGGTGCATGTGGTCAAAGTATGGTAAGGCCAGATAGGTTTCTCTGGGGATGAGTTTCAGGCCGCATCCGGTGTCTTTCACGCCATCTTTCAGCACCGCCTGACGAATGGCGTTGGCGAAACGGGACTGAAAGCGTTTCCATTCAGTATCTTGCCGATTATGTCGGTATCCGGCGATACAGAAATGAGATTGCTGTTGTTGTGCTGCAGCTTCCAGCAAAGCGGGGATATCAGCGGGATCGTTTTGCCCGTCGCCATCCATGGTGACGATCCATTTGCCCTGTGCCTGATTCACAGCGGACAATAATGCAGTACTTTGACCGACAGAACGCTGATGCTTCACGATAGTGAGCAGGATATCCGAATGAGATTTTCCCCAATCTTCACAGGTTGAATAGGTATTGTCTGAACTGCCGTCATCAACGACAACAATCTCAAAATGGCAGAGACCGGTTAACGAGGCGACGACTTCATCCAAAAGTTTCGGCAGGTTCATTGCTTCATCTTTGGCGGGTATTACTGCAGAAATAAACGGGTAGGGCACAGCATTTTACTCCATGTAATGCATAAAACAGCGTTCCATACTTGGCTATCAGCATGATTCACAACAAGTCGGGTCAAGCACCAGCATATCAGCGGTGTTTGAATGTTTTATTATCCTTCTCGGGAATGAATTATTTATATCTATAGCAGACAAATCAAACGGATGGCTGAGAGGTACGTCGGTTTTTTGGTGTTTGAATGATGCAACGTAATATTTGGTGTTTTATGAAATAAGAATAATTCTTTTTACAAGTCTTTATATTTACTAGGTGAATCAATCAGGCAGCTTATTTACTGCCTGATTGTGATATGAATTGAATGTCTGTTATTCGGCGTATAACAGCTGATCGCTTTCAATAAATGATTTGAATAAGGGTAATTCAGTCATCTGTTTCAGGTAGGATGCCAGGTTTGGCCATTTTGTCGCATCGACTTCTATCTTTGAATAGCTCAGATTGATGAAATGAGTCGTGGTTGCAATGTCTGCGATCGTCAATTCATTGCCGTGCAGGAACTTTTTCTTCCCGTGTAACTGGTTATCCAAATAGTCAAAAATACCCGGAATCGATTGAGACATAATGTTGCTGATTTTCTCTTCATCTGGCATTTGCTGTAAGACTAAAGGCTTCAGTACGCGCTCAAAGAAAATCGGGCCAAGTGCAGAAACCACCTCGGTATCCGCATATTTTTCCAGCCATTTGACCCTCGCACGTTCGACCAAATCACTGGGGCAGAGAGGGTTCTCCGGATACCGCTGTTCGAGGTAATCACAAATGACAGCAGAATCAGCAAGCAGGACTTTGTCATCTTCAAAAGCGGGAATCTTGCCCAGCGGACTGACCCGCTCAAAGTCTTTTGGCGGATCCATCGGGTTCACCTGAGGATTTGAGTAGGGAACTCCTTTTACTTGCAAAACCAGAAGCACCTTTCTGACGAAAGGAGAAAATTGCACTCCATAGACAGTGGTCATAGCCAGCTCCTTCATTCTTTATCAGGTCAATTTTTATTGCGACCGACAGAGGTTCAGACACGAAAAATAAATCGATTCATTGAACGTTTGTGTGTCTGGTTTTATATCCACTGTAGTCGAGCCTTTTAGTGACATGAGCAAAGAAACAGGCGTTGTGTCACAAAAGCTGAGATTAAAACGGCTTGCAGTGTTTTCTGCTGGCTTGCGATTCATTTATCTCTGTGATGTCTGATGCAAGTTGTAACCGACATGCAAAGATCAGGTCCGTCTATGTGGTTGTCGTCTGCCTTTTTGGGGATGGATGCCAGAGAAGATTTACCCGTCTGTCTCAGGATTGAATCATGTGTTTTGTGAAAGACAGACTTCACTGATATGAAGAATTGATGACAACGGATCATCAGTAAGTCGTGTATGTATGGTGTGCAATCTGATTGATTGCTGGTGTGGCAGCTGAGATTTGCCTGAAGCCAAAGTATTGAGTACCCATGTGATGACCTAGAATAACTTGACAGTTTCAGCCGATTATCGTTTTTGATAAGGTTTGAATATTTTCTGGAATGCTGCAGAAAAACCTTATTTTTCCTGATGTTAGCCAATGCTTGCGACGGGAAGAATTTACTCGCGCTTCAGAATCTTTGACTACACTATTAGTTGCGAGTCAACAGAGTGGAGGAAAGGAGGATGTTAGCTGAACACCGGCAATACCTGATGCCAGGCGGTAAGGGTTATCATTTGGATGTCAGAGTTATCCCGACTGGCTTTCTAGAAGTAGAAATCATGGAAGAACATGATAAGTTTGAGGCAGAGTTCGAGGAACTTTCCTTTTTATCGAACGGCAAAAGAACTGAGTTAGTTTGCCGCAATCATGCCGGTGGTGAATGTGTACGCTGGCAAGTTGATATGACCAGTGATGATGCCCGGGAACTGGCCAAATTAATCGAACTTGCAGAAGATGAATTTGAGTTGCTAATGCGTGATCTGTGACGGATTATCAGCATCAAAATCAGAAATGCAAACCCTGCTTCGGCAGGGTTTTTATTTGTGTCGCATCCTGGAAGTGTTTCAATCTGAAGCGCAATCGGTTAGGCAATCGTTTGATTGTCCATTTCTATCAACTCTCTGTTTCTGTCAGGCTCTGACTTGTGGGTTGTTCACGTTAGGGTGAACGTCTAGAATTCCCTCCACATGATGCGAAAAAGGCATCAAGAAAATCTACGCCCTACCGTATAAAAGAAGAACACAATGAAATTAGAAGCTATTGATTTTACCGCACCCGACGCACAGGAACGTTTTGTTGAATCTCTGCGCGAGACCGGTTTCGGTGTCCTGAAAAATCACCCGCTGCAACAGGAACTGGTCAGTTCAATTTACGAAAACTGGCAACGTTTTTTTGATTCTGAAGAAAAGTATGACTACCGCTTCAACGTTGAAACACAGGATGGATTGTTCCCGTCTGAAGTTTCTGAAACGGCAAAAGGTCACACTCAGAAAGATATCAAAGAGTTTTTCCACTATTACCCTTGGGGTCAGTGTCCTGAAGAACTGAAAGCAGAGCTGCAGAATTATTATGACCAGGCTAATGCGCTGGCTTCTACGCTGTTATCCTGGGTTGAAAAACACTCGCCTGCTGAAGTTTCTGCCCTGTATTCGCAGTCGCTGTCGAGCATGATTGAAAACAGTGACAGTACGTTGCTGCGTGTGCTGCATTATCCGCCGCTGAAAGGGGATGAAGAGTTGGGTGCAGTTCGTGCCGGTGCGCATGAAGATATCAACCTGCTTACCGTACTCCCATCAGCAAATGAGCCGGGTTTACAGGTACAAGCGAAAAACGGTGATTGGCTGGATGTTCCATGTGAGTTCGGCAACCTGATTATTAATATCGGCGATATGCTTCAGGAAGCTTCCGGGGGTTACTTCCCGTCAACCACACACCGTGTGATTAACCCGGAAGGCACAGATAAAACGAAATCACGTATTTCTCTGCCTTTGTTCCTGCATCCGAAACCTGAGGTTGTTCTTTCTGAAAAGTACACCGCTCATAGTTATCTGATGGAGCGCCTGAAAGAACTGGGCCTGATCTGATTTTGACGATAAAAAACGCCAGCTTTTCGAGCTGGCGTTTTTTATTGGAATTCATATAGCGACGGGAAGTGCTGCGCCTCAGGAATGACATATATGGGATTGCATGGTGCTGTTATGCGGCTGTGGTACTGAAACATTGGGTGGATGTCGTGCGAATGAAATCGGTCTATGACATGGATACGGACATGGATACGCGGGTAAAATAGGCGGTCATCACTGCATAACGGTGCAAAGTTTGCTGACTGTGCAGTCTTTTCAAAGGATGCAGCATGCAGGTATCGCCTTCAGACAGACCAAACTGACTTTCAAGCTGTTCGCCCAGAGTCTGCTCACTGGGAATCAGTTTGATGCCGTCCTGAAGATACCCCTGAATATTGGCCGGCATTTGTCCCAACCACCAGGAAGCGAGCTGTTTGCTGGCTTTGCTGCGGTCAAACCAGTGGTCAGCAAGCAGCAACAGTTGATTATTCTCATTGTGATTCAAGTGGCTGAGCGTCAGTTCGATCGCCTGGAAGAGTGCAGAGCGTCGTGCCGTGTTCGCACTCTGTAAACGATGTGCGATGACCCACAGGGTGTTTTCGGGCGTCTGTATCCGAAAAATAGGCGGCATCATCACGTCGTCGTTTTGCAGTTGTTCAAGGCTGGCTTCAATGCCTTCGTTTTTGAGTGTTGCCAGAATACGGCGGCACATGAGCCGTCCTAAATGGCGATCACGCATGCCACGGTTGTGGACCGTGGGATAGTGTTGTGTACAAAGCTGTAAGCAGTCAGTCTGGAATTGCTCGATACTGACGCTGATAAACTTGTTGATCAAAAACGTAAACCTTATGCAGGGCTGGATCAAAGACGGCCTTCATTGTGTCACTATCATATTGCCAGACTGGGTGGCAGAAAAGTGTTATGTGGCTGAATAACCTGAAGCTGTATCAAATTTATGCATCTGACCAGCCATTTTCGCGCTTTGCCCCTGATAAGAGCAGTATATCCGTGTGATGTTCATACAAACACCGATGAAGAAAAAGCGGGAGATGACTTCATCTTCCCGCTTTCTTAGCGTTTTGCCTGCCATTGCTGATTCGGTGATCAGGTTTCAGTTGATGTCTGAGTGAAAAATCTGGGGAGCCAGCGTCTGAACGTTTTCTGGCGGAAGCTCAGTAAAATCAAAGCTCCAACCAGATAAAGAGCTGGCTCTGTAATATTGGATTTTACCGACCAGTAATAATGAATCGGAGCCAGCAGGACCGCCAGATACACCCAGTAATGTAGTTGTTGCCAGCGTTTACCCAAACGCCTTTGCATGCCCTGGGTTGAAGTGATCGCCAGAGCAAACAGGATCAGCCAGCAGACTGCTCCGATTGTCAGATAAGGTCGCTCCGCAATTTCACTGGCCAGAAGGGACCAGTTCAGATTCAGGTCAAGCAGGACGTAAACCAGTAAATGCAAGAGCGCCCAGAAAAAGCTGTAGAGGCCCAAAACCCGGCGAACTTTCACCAGTGCCCCCTGTTTCCACCATTTTGCAATCGGTGAGATCAGCAGTGTGATGAATAGTGTGTTCAATGCAGCCTTGCCGGTAAAGTGACTCAATCCCTGTACCGGATCGGCGCCCAGTTGTTCGCTGAGCGCCCTGAAGATCAATAAGGCGAGAAAACTCAGCGAAACCAAATGAATCACGGTCTTGATGGCGGTGATATGGCCGGGTTTGAGCCTGATGCTTTTGAGGCTGAATGTAGGTTTTTGCATTAATAAAATTTCCTCAGATCCATCCCTTTGTACAGACTGGCGACTTCACTCGCGTAACCGTTGAACATTTGAGTGAGCTGACGACGGGTGCTGAACAGATTCCCTTCGCCGATGAATCGTTCACTGGCCTGACTCCACCGGGGGTGATCCACCTTCGGATTCACATTGGCATAGAAGCCATACTCATTCGGAGCTATCTGATTCCAGGTTGTGGGTGGCTGTTTGTCGGTCAGCGTAATTTTGACAATCGATTTAATACTCTTAAAGCCGTATTTCCAGGGCACAACCAGGCGCAGCGGCGCGCCATTTTGCGGTGCCAGCGTTTTGCCATACAGACCAACCGCGATCAGGGTCAGCGGGTGCATGGCTTCATCCAGACGTAAACCTTCGACATAAGGGTAGTTGATACCACCCCCGATCCTTCTGGACGCCTGTCCCGGCATACGTTTCGGATCATAGAGTGTCTGAAAGGCCACGTATTTTGCGTTGCTGGTCGGCTGGGCCTGTCTGAGTAATGATGCCAGCGGAAAGCCAATCCAGGGAACGTTCATCGACCAGGCTTCCACACAACGTAACCGATAGATTCGCTCTTCAATCGGATAGCGTTTGAAAATATCATCGTAATCCAGCGTAACAGGGCGGGAGACCATGCCGCCGATCTCAACTTGCCATGGGTCAGTGATAAAGTTGGCCGCCCGCTCAGCAGGATCGGATTTATCAGTGCCGAATTCATAAAAATTATTGTATTTCAGGATTTTGTCTTCAGGTGTTAAAGACAAATTCGGGTGAAACTGCGCCGATTGACGGGCTTGTAATGCCCGGCGACGATCCGGGATTTTGTCATCACTGCTGAAAACATCGAACAGACCGGCCTGCGCCTGAGTGGCCAGAGGCAGCGTCGCAAGTGTAATGCCCAGTTTTTTCAGAATGTCACGTCGTTGTTGGTAGACAGATTCTGGTGTGACATCACTTTCCCTGATAGCCCATGACGGCTTGGACTTGATAATCATTGGATTTCCTTTGACAGCAGTTAAAGACAGGTGTGTTAGACATGACCCGGACGTCGCGGATAAATTTCATGAGTTTGGAAAAAAGCAGACCTTTGATCAGGTCTGCTCGTGCGGGAAGTGGCCGGTTTTGACCAGCAGAAGGCATCCTTCCTGCGTTGCCGGGTGGTGATAACTGCCTGGTGGTGTTCGAAGCCAGTAGCCTTGCCGGTATTCACCCCATTCGTCCTGAAAACTGCCGGCCAGAATGAAAAGTTCCAGGCCGCTTTCGTAAATCTGTTTCGGCAGGCTGGCACCGGCCTGCCATTGAATCATGATGGTTTTATCTGAACCGAAACCATGCAGGGGCAGAACGGATTGTCCGGTGTAATGGCCGGGCTGCCATCGTGCATTATGTGTATCGATTCTCAGCGTTTCCTGATCACCCTCGGGAAACATGTTCAGTTTGACATAGAGCATGCAGCCACTTTGGCTGGCCGGCGCATGACGGGTTCGGGCAGGGTTTCGCAGATAAGTCCCTGCAGGATAGGTGCCGAATTCATCTTCGAAGATGCCGTTGACGACGAATATTTCTTCACCGTTCGGATGGTAATGGGATGAAAAGTGTGTGTCGGGTTCATAGCGGACAATGCTGGTGACTTGCCCTGCTTCTGCTGCCTCCCGCTCCAGCGGGATACGCCAGACACCGGAGGCCGGCGAAGGTGTCCAGTCCTGTGCCAGGGTATTGATGACCACACGCTGATTTCTGTCCATATTGATGGGTTGGAAGGGGGCGTCTGATCGCGGTTCCATGGTGATTTCTCCGGATTGTCTGTGTTTCCCCTAAAGTGTAGTCAAGCACTGGCCAGGCTGAGGCAGTCTCTTGGATTGACTGTTTTTGGCGCACACAGAATGCAAGCATGTGATACGGAGCAGCAAATCGCAGAGTTTTACGATTGACCTGAGCGGGAACACTGGTATTCTGGCGCACAGTTGTACGCTGAATGACTGAGAATGACATGGCACATCCCAAACCGCCGATTATCTGGCTGAATGTAATGATCTTTACCGTCACGTTTGCAATTGCTGCGGTCGGTGCTCCCTTATACGCATATTTCGTTGGTTTTGACTGGCAACAGGGGCTGATGCTGCTTGCTGCATTCAGTTACTGTGGCATGTCTATCACTGCCGGTTATCACAGACTCTGGTCACACAAAGCTTATGAAGCGAATGCTGTGGTGCGTTTTATTTATGCGATTGGCGGCGCTTTTGCGTTGCAGAACAGTATCCTGCACTGGTCGTCTGATCATCGGATTCACCACAAGCATGTTGATAACAACGATGTTGACCCGTATTCCGCGAAACTGGGTTTCTTTTACAGCCATATCGGATGGATGCTGCGGGAATATCAGGCACACCGGTATACGGATTACAAGAACTGCCGTGATCTGCAAAAAGATAAGATTGTCATGTGGCAGCACAAATATTATGTACCGCTAGCAATCGCGACGAACTTTGGTATTCCGCTGCTTTTCGGTTTACTGCATGGTGATGTCTGGGGAGCACTGCTTCTTGTGGGAGTTGTGCGTCTGGTATTGAGTCACCATACAACCTTTTTTATCAATTCACTGGCCCATATCTGGGGTGCACAGCCTTATACAGATAAAAACACCGCCCGGGATAATGGTTTCCTGGCCTTCCTGACCTTTGGTGAGGGATATCATAATTACCACCATATCTTCGAGAATGACTACCGGAACGGTATTCGCTGGTGGCAGTTTGATCCGACCAAATGGCTGATCCGCACTTTAGCGTGGCTGGGCATGGCGCGAAACCTGCGGACCTGCCCGGAGGATAAAATAGAAAAAGCCAAAGCGACCATGATGCTGAAACGGATGCAGACGCGTTTGAATGAACGTTCAGACAGTCTGGCTGTGCTGCAGAAAGTTGAATCTGAATACGAAATATTAATGCAGAAGATTTCTGACTACTACGCTACGAAAAAGCAGGTGCTGGAAGCGAAAAAACAGACATTGCGAGCGCAGTATGAAAGTCTGGAGATTGTTCAGCAATATCAGGAGATGAAAGCCCGGCTGGAACAGCAGCGACGCTCCTGGAAATCACTGACGGCACAGTATGCCTGAGCCAGTCTGAAAACTTTAATCGTTGTACAGTAAAGCGGGCATTGCCCGCTTTTTTTGTTATCTGCTTCCTCTATTTCATAAAAATATTCTTTATTAGCGCCACTTTTTTGACGTGAATCTGACTCGATGGATACCGGACAGAAGTACACTGGCATTAAATTTGTAATCTTGCGATTGAGTGATGGTCATCTCAGTTTGTGTCATAAATGAGAAAAGTCGTGTCACTGACTGAGTAAAGATCAAACTTTGCCATAATAATTAAGAGTCTGTTTCCAGCTTTTTGGGTGAAAAATCAAGTGAATCGTGACTGATCCCCTAACAGACACCATCGATTTGGAGGCGCATCCGTGTATCGTACATTGCTTTGTACTTTGATTGGCTTAGCTTCAATGGGAGCAAATGCTATTGAATACCCACTGCCAGCCAACGGCAGCAAGCTGGTTGGTTCCGTGGAGTATTATCAGGTCCCTGAAAATGAAAAAGAGAGTATCGCTGATATCGCGAACTACTTTGATGTTGGCTTCCTGGCCGTAATGGAAGCGAACAAAGGTGTGGATCCGTTTTTGCCGGAACCTGGCACGATGCTGACGATTCCGACCCAGCTCATTTTGCCGGATGTTCCCCATGAAGGGATCGTGATTAACCTGGCTGAGCTGCGTCTTTACTATTTCCCGCCGAACAAAGACTCCGTCTATGTATTCCCTATTGGTATCGGCCGGATTGGGCGTGAAACACCGGTGATGACGACGTCGATCAGTCAGAAGATTGTTGGCCCGACCTGGACACCAACGGCGAATATCCGCAAAGAGTACAGAGAAGAACGCGGTATTGAATTACCTGCGGTCATCCCGGCTGGTCCGGATAACCCGCTGGGTGAGTATGCGATGCGTCTGGCACACAGCCGGGGTGAGTATCTGATTCACGGAACCAATAAAGATTTTGGGATTGGCATGCGGGTGAGTTCAGGCTGTATCCGTATGAATCCCTGGGATATTGAATGGCTTTTCCCCCGGGTGAATCAGGGGACAAAGGTCAGGGTGATCAATCAGCCTTTGAAAGAAACCCGTGAGCCAGACGGCAGTTTGTATGTTGAAGTGCATCAGCCTCTGTCTAAGAGCGAAGCTGAAGCCGGAACTGCGAAGGTTGTGAACCCGCCGCGTTCACTGGTCAATGCAGTGGAGAGTGATCATCAGGCTGTTTCAAAGCTGTCGCAGGCTTTGGAATCGCAGGAAGGCATCCCGGTCGCATTGGACTGAATCTGATGATGAAAGGATGACGAAAAAAGGCCGCAATTGCGGCCTTCTTTTTTAACAGGCATAAAAAAAGAGTGGAGCGCAGGCCCCACTCTTTTTGTCGGTTGACTTACTTACGATACGAGCTAGCCATATTGTCGATACGTTGGTTAGCACGCATTGCTTCCTGATAAGCAGCATCAGCAGATGCACGAGCGTCATTGACTGCGCCGGCCATCTGATCTTGCTGACTTTGCAGAGCGCCTACTTGGTCAGAAAGCATATCTACTTTGTTGGTTAGTTGTTGCATTTGGTCTACTTCATCTGAGCTGGAACAGCCAATCAAAGTTGCACTCAGAATGATACCAGTAAGGATAGATAATGAACGGTTCATTTTTCTTTCTTCTCCTTTGTTTTGCCACTACAGACCGAGTGTAAAATTTTTCAGTCGGCAGAGTTAGTATGGCATATGTTATTCAAATTGCTCATCCAAGAAGCTTTTTTCCCAAAAAAAATTCTCTCAAAGACGAGAAAAAGCCCGTGGGCGACAGCAAGAATGCGGCTTTTCGCTTTCTGAGTCAATGCAACCTATGTGAATGATATGTCAAATCTTATTGGTTAATTCTCAAATAAGAGACGTTCATTCTTCGCGATGGCGTCTACGAGAATATTCGGATTTAAAGTGTGCGGGACTTTTTCCATCAGGGTGCCGTCTGGTTTCAGCAGGTAAAAATAAGAGCTGTGGTCGACAGAATATTCCAGCGCCGAGTCTTCCTGAGCTGTTTTCATATAGAGCACGCCATATTTCTTCGCCAATAATTGTGTTTGCGACTGAGTTCCCGTCATCCCGGTAATATCTTTATGGAAATATTGCGCGTATTGAGCGCTTTTTTCCGGTGTGTCTCTTTCCGGGTCTAATGTAATAAATACCGGCCAGACTTTATTGAGTTGTTCCTGTGACACGGCTTTTAGCGCAGCGCCCAGGATAGCAAGAGAAGTCGGGCAGACATCCGGGCAGTGCGTATAACCAAAATAGACAACGCGCAGACGATCATCATCGGTGTTGAACAGGTTGATCGTGTCTTTGCCGCTTTCCAGCTGGCCGCTGGATTGCTCCGCTGCAGCGACATTGGCATCGTGGTTATCGACAAAGTAACGGGTAGCGAGGCCGGCAATCAGAGCAACGGCCAGGATTATCCATTGATATTTCACTGTGTCATCCTCAGGGAAACGTATAGCGGTGAAAAGGAACCAGAATCCGGGGTGATACTCCCTTGCCAGGTCATGGCATTTTCGGTGCAGAAAGGAAGCAGGAGTTCACCTGAAAAGCTGTTATCCGGCTGGCGCGTTAATTGTAACTGATACTGACCCATCATCATTTCACGGCCTTCAAGCGTCAGCCGTAAGGCTTTCGTTTCTGCAGGCAGTTGCGGCCACTGAACTGTGATTGTGGTGGGCTGTAAGGGGCGGACGATATCATCACTCATCTGAATGACGGCATCCTGCTGCTGACAGTGTTGCTGACTCAGCTGGCAGGCAAGGGCGCTGTCGAATTCTGACGATTGAGTTACCAGCCCAGGCAGCCACTCAATTGCGGCAAATCCCAGTCCGAAGGCCAGGATCAGTTTGAATGGCACAGACCATGTTTTGAATTGGAGCGTGTGGGACATTTATCCCCCAAAGTCATCAGGTGTAAACAAAAAACGCCTGTATGGTAGCACGCTTTCCTCCTCTGTCGCAGCCTGATAAAAGTCAGGCCACCCGAAGGTGGCCTGTGATGAAGGATTTCTTATGCGAGAAGTTATTCCTCAGCAAATTTTTCCAGTCCCCAGACCAGCAAAATACCCAGTACCATCGCAGCAATGGCGTATCCCAGCAGAGCCGGATGGCCGGTGATTTGCTCAAAGCTGAATGGTGACAGGTTGTGCTCGATCAGCGGCACCTGCTCACCACTTGAGTTGGTCCGCCAGGTCAGAGTTTCTTTCCACGGCCAGACTTTGTTCAGTGTGCCCAGCATCAGGCCGGTCAGGAAAGTCAGGGTGAGGTCACGGTAATTGCGGAGTAACCACGACAGCAGGTGTGAGAAGCACAGCAGACCAATCACACAGCCAGTAGCAAACAGACCCAGAGTCCCCAGTTGTAACGATTTTGCAGCGGCCAGTATCGGCGCGTACATACCCAGCAGCAGCAGAATAAAGCTGCCGGAAATGCCGGGCAGAATCATGGCACAGATCGCGATTGAACCAGCGAGTACAACATTCATGCTGGTGGGTGACATATCGATCGGGTGAAGCACGGTAATGCCATAGGCGAAAGCAGCACCCAGCAGCAGACTCAGCAGGCGGGTTGGGCCCCAGTCCTGCACCTGTTTAAACATGTGCACGGCTGAAATCAGGATCAGACCAAAGAAAAACGACCACAACGGAATCGGGTGGGTGTGCAGCATCCAGGTAATCACGCGCGCCAGCGTCAGGATGCTGGTGAGAATACCGGTCAGTAAGACGACCAGAAAACCGGCATTAATGTGGTTCAGTACCGCTTTCAGGCCCTGTTGCCGCGCCAGGCGGATCAGGCTTGGATTAATACGACGAATGCTTTCAAGCAGGGTGTCATAAATACCCGTGATAAAAGCGATCGTACCACCGGAGACGCCGGGAACGACGTCTGCCGCGCCCATCGCTAATCCTTTTAAAAAAGTAAACACGTTGCTCATGAGGACTCAGAATTAATTTTTATGAAAGTGGAGGCATTATACCGCCTTCGTGTCAAAACGGTATGAGCACTTTGTTGAAACAAAGTCTGTTCCGTGGGACACAAGGTGAAATCATTGTCATTTATTGCAGAATCGATCGTTTTTTGCCGGCTTTTTGCTTAACTCTAAGTATGAGTCTGTACGGCCCATGCTGCAGTAGAGGTAAGCAAGATGAAATGGAACAGTGTGATGACAGCGACGCTGGTTGTTTCCGGAGTGTTCGTCGCGGGCGCCCAGTCTGAAAGCCGTTTGATGTCTTATGAAGAATATATGGAGCGGTGTACTGAGACCTATGGTTCAGACAGAGTCACGACCAGTGTGTGTGAAAACCAGTATCTGACTATGTATGCCAAAGAAGAAGAGGTGATGGCTCAGGCAGATACTCAATTGCCGGCAGAAACCTCTTCAGAAGATATCCCGGCATCTCAACCTTCTGTTGATACCCTTGATGAACAGCCGGAATAACCGGCTGTTCGCATTAATCATTCTAAGACAGTTTTGCTGCTGACTCGTTCAGTGGCAAAGTGATGGTGACGATAACACCCTGGCCGTCGGTTCGGTTCCGGATGGCGATCTGTCCTGCGTGATATTCAGCGATCAATCTGGCAATGAAGAGTCCGAGTCCCAGATGGGGCTTGGATTGGTGCTGCTGGCTGCGTACTGAAACCATTGAATGCAGTAACTGATCCGTCATATCTTGCGGCAGGAGCGGGCCTTGATTGCTGACCGTCAGAACAGCAAGATGATTCTTTTGTGACAGTGTCACCTCGATGGGGTGGCCTACCGGAGAGAATTCTGTGGCGTTGGCGATCAGTTTGTCCAGTAACTGTGCCAGAAAGTCCGGCGCTCCCTCAATGAAGACGGGGGATTCCAGAATTTGAACGCGGAACTGATGCTGCCGGAATGCCAGCTGATAACCCTGCATGCAGCCACTGACGAGTTCATTGAAAGCAAATCTTTCCATGTCAGCGCCCTGAAGGCTCTGTTCTATCCGGGTTGCCTCCGTCATGCTGGACAAAATGGTACCCAACCGACGGATACCGTCCTGTGCTCGGTCGATATAACGTTTTTCGTCTTCTCCATGTTGCTGTGACATCGCCAGGTTATCCAGTGAAGAGCGGACAACGGCCACCGGTGTGCGCAGCTCATGCGACAGCCGTGACGACAGGTTTTCGAGGTAGTGATTGTACTGTCCTAGACGGCTGACCATATTTGCCAGGCTGCGCGATAAATCTCCGATTTCATCCCGGGAAGAGGAAGAGACAATTGCATCCCGGATACGCCCCTGAGCATCGATGGATTGTTCCGCCTGATCACGCAAACGGCGGATCCGGCTGGACAGACTGGACGCAAAGAGAAACAGGATCATAGCGGCAATCAGAATAATGGCTAACAGGACATTGAACAGCTTCTCCAGCGCTCTGTTTTTCAGGGTTTGTACGCCCTGTGTCGATTCTTCAACAACCACTGCGCCCATCACTGTGTCATTCAGCCAAATCGGATAGGCTGCTGACAGAATCATGGCTTTTCCGTCTGAGGACGGGCGCCAGTGCGCGTACCCGCGGCCATGAAGTGCCTGATCGACGTGAACCCCTTGAATCATGGCTGGATTGGCAGGCTGATCATCAAAAGGCACGGGATCTGAGAGGGGAAAGGTGTAATAGAGCGGGCGCAGGAGATACTGTTCCAGCCAAGAGCCCAGACCATGTTCCTCTTCGTCATAGCGAATTGAGGTAGCCCAGACCCCGTTTGAATGCTGAATATCACCGGACTGCGCCAGTACAAGCTGGTGGCGATCCAGAACCCAGATCCGGGAACTGCTGTGTCCCATGCCCTTGACGATCTGTTCAATGTCCGGTGATGGCAGCAGGACCGTACCTAAAGTATCAGCAGACTTTGTGTTTGCGGTTGCGATAATGCTTTCAACGTCTCGTTTGGTGGCATGGTCAACATTATGGATGGCGACAGCCATCTGCTGTCCCAACAGATCCGCCGGAAGTGCGATTTCGAGTGTGTAGCCTGTATCGGAAGGCTGCCAGCTGGCTGTGACGTTTGTTACGGGTAAGAAGGATTCCTGCGTGTCCGGATTGTCACTTATCAGCCAGACAGAGGTCAGTCCGCTGGCATCCAGTGCAATGAGATAGCGTTCAAATTTGCCCTCGGGCGTTGTCAATGCCAGTGTCAGGTGATCATTTCTGTCAACACGATTGCTGCCTGTCCGCCGAAGAACGAGATGCGGGTCGTTCACTTTCAGGGCGGCATAGATCTGTTGCTGATGACGGGCGGTTATCAGGTAAAAATCAGTGTACCCCTTCGGATAGACCTGCTGGCTGAACAGCACATAAGGATGACTGTAATAGTGCATTTTTTCGCCCATGTCTGAAGGCCAGTCATCCAGATGACCGTCCACTTGAATGGCAGCGGGCAGATCATAGACGTACAGATCCCGTCCCTGCTGAACCCGGGGCAGAAAATTGGCTTGCTGGCTGAACAGTGCCGGACGTTCGTTCAGTGCAGTTGCAATGGCTCTGGCAGTGCCAATCAGCGTCTGTTCCTGCCCCTGACGCAGCAGTTTTTCCATTTCCAGCACAAACCGGTAGCCGAACCAGGGTAAGGTCAGTAACAGGCTGGCGATGATAATGATCTTGAGCCGCAGTCCTGCTGTCAGGCGTGTGATCAGGCTCCCCATCTGTACCCCATGCCGTAGACAGTGTGAATCTGGTCGAAGCTGGGATCACATTGCATAAACTTTTTCCGGATCCGTTTGATGTGCGACGTTATTGTGCTGTCATCGACAACCACTCTGGCATCATCCATCAGATCCTGGCGGCTTCTGACATGTCCGGGACGCTTCGCCAGTGCGTAGACCATCCAGAATTCGGTCACCGTCAGATCCACGGGCTCGGAACGCCAGAAAATTTGCATCTTGTTTTGATCGATAGTCAGTTCTTCACGATACAAAAGTGTGTCTTCTGGAGTCGGTGTAGCCAGAAGTTCACTCCGGCGGAAAAGTGCTGCAATCCGGGCCATCAGATGGGGCAGGCTGATATCTTTGGTCAGGTAATCGTCGGCGCCCATACGAAGTCCGCAGACTGTATCAAAGTCGCTGTCTCTGGCCGTCAGAAATATAATTGGCAGCGTCGGGGAGAGCGCGCGTAATGACTGGCACAGTGCAAATCCCCCGTCGATTTCATGACCTAAGCCAATATCAATAATGGCCAGATCCGGTAGTTTCACATCAAATGCAGCCTGAGCTTGTTGCCGGTCGGCATATCCATGAACGTTGTAGCCGTGCTTTTTCAGCACATCCATGTAATTTTCGCGAATCGCGGTTTCGTCTTCAACAATCGCTATGTGTTTCATTGGTGACATCAATTATGCAGTTGGATATTGCAGACTATACCGCAACTTCCGGGCTAAAAAAGTCCAAATCCGGCCCGAATTGCAAATGCCATTTTCTTGCCACAATTCATCAGCACATTGCCTTTTTTCCTCCCTTCGACTGCCCGAACTCTTTGGTTTAATTCACTCATCGACAGACGAGCACAGCCTGATGGCTCTCGGAGACTGTTTCAAATAATCAGAAAGATGAGGAATGACGATGAAAAATTTGATGAAGAAAACCACGATGACTCTGCTGGTTGCAACGGCACTGGCGGCAACCACGACTCAGGCTCAGGCTGAATCCGCGCGGTCTTTCAATGAACCTGTCGTTCAGGAGCAATGGATTGGCATGGGTTCAGGGGCCGCAGTGGGCGGGATGGTCGGCGGCCCCCTCGGCGCAGTGATCGGGGCAATGGTGGGCGGGATTCTGGGTACAGCCGTTGGTCAGGATGGTTATATTGAGACGCAAAATGTTCGGCTGAATGAACAGGAAGAGGCAATCCAATCGCTGAATGCCCGAAATGCTGAGCTGGAGCCCGTGCTCGACAGTTATGACATGCTGAAACAGGAAATGGCAAATCTGAGAGCCACGCAGTTACAACGTGAACTGGCATTGGCAATGAACGTTCATTTCCGTACCGGTTCCTCGGAGATTGAGCCACATTTTCAGTCCCAGCTGGATGAAATTGCAGAATTGATGAAGCAGTCACCTGAAATGAACTGGGAATTGTCGGGTTACGCCGACCGGCGTGGCACAACTGCGCGAAACCTGACGCTGTCTGAAGCACGTGCAAATGCCGTGAGAGATTACCTTGAATCACGGGGCGTGAACCCACTGCAGATCGTCACAATTGCTTATGGTGAAGAAGAGCCGTTGCAGGCAGACGAAAATGGTGAGTCTGACTTTTTTGATCGTCGTGTCACGCTGCGCAGTCAGCAGGGCCCGGTACAGACAGCTCAATCGAATTAAGAGAGGTTCATGATGGATTCGGCAGCCCGTTTTACACTCAGCAGTAGTTTGATTCCGATTGCAATTCTGGTGCTTTTTACAATGCAACTCGTATTCAAGGGAGAAGATACGGCAGCTTCGGCGAACTATCTGATGCAAATACAAGGAATGAACGATGATGCTTGGCAATTCATGGATAGTGAAGACGCCCCCCGGCCTTCTGCTTCAGCCTTTGCTTCAATCGCTGGTGAATGGGGCCGGACTGGCCCCTGATCAGTTACTCAAGTGGCTCCTGAAACTGACCGTTCTACACTTTAGTCTGATTTATTGCTGAAAGGTCAGGAGTAAGGCGGGGAGCGGACTGCAGTACTTCTCTCAGTCGGTCCTGTACGACTTCGACCAGAAGGTCAGGCTGGAACTTGGAAATAAACCGGTTGCAGCCGACTTTCTCTACCATTGCCTGGTTAAAGCTCCCGCTGAGTGAGGTATTGAGCGCTATAAATAGGTTGCTCATCCGTGCATCCTGACGGATTTCATGGGTCAGGCGATAACCATCCATTTCCGGCATTTCGGCATCAGTGAACATCATCAGAATTTCCTGATTGACCACTTTGCCTTCATCACACCAGCCTTTGAGTATATCCAGCGCTTCTCTGCCGTTTGTGGCTTCAATCACGTCCAGACTAAGCTGAGACAGCGTATCGCGAATTTGTGACCGGGCGGTTGATGAATCGTCCACGATCAACACTTTCCGTCCGGATAGTTCGCCGACCAGGTTTTCGTCCAGCACATGCTCAGAAATATCAGTGTTGTAATCCACAATTTGTGCCAGAACTTTCTCTACATCAACAATGCTGACCAGTCTTTCAGCACCGTCTCGCTTCACACGAGTGATAGCGGTGAGGTAATTGTTTTTGCCAACATGACTTGGGGGAGGCTGAATATCCTGCCAGGTCAGGTTGGCAATGTTGAGGACCTGACCGACAAGAAAGCCCTGAACACTGCGGTTGTATTCTGTAATGATGAGATTCGTTTCATCACTTTCCTGAGTCGCACGAACGCCGATAGCACTACGTAGGTCAATAATCGGGATGGATTGACCGCGAATATTCGCGACACCACAGACGTTGGAATGGCTGCCAGGCAGTGAATGTAAATGAGGCTGCTTGACGACCTCGCGCACTTTAAACACGTTTATTGCAAAAAGTTGTGCGGAGTGGAGCCGGAAGATGAGCAGTTCCAGGCGGTTTTCTCCGACAAGTTGTGTTCGTAGATCGACAGCGTCGAGAATCGTCGTCATCTTGTATCCGAAAAGTTGAGTATTTATACCAAAATTCAGGGGATTATAGAGGTTTGGCTTCAGTTGTCATAGATCAGGGTAAAAAGCTAAGAGCAATATCCCAGTTTCATAACATGCTAAAAAACTGATGTAACGGCAGAGAGGGGGAGTGTTGCATGGGTTTGTCCGTGTATCCTTCACAGAATTGCGATTTTTACTGATGAAACTGTGAATTCAGGATTTAATCCTGACTATTGTTGTGACCACACAGTAACGTATTGGTGTACTGCATAACAATGACTCGATTCTTAAATATTATATTTCATTTTTGTTGTTTCAAGAGATATTCCACTAGCGTAATAAAAGTTAACGTTTTTTTAACTTTTCTGGGGATCTCCTTATCTGACGGATATTTACTGTGTTTCAAAATGTAAATGACTGAATTTGAAATATTTTGATAACATTTCGAACATGCTTCATGGCTAT
Source organism: Photobacterium sp. R1 (assembly GCF_054600795.1). NCBI lineage: Bacteria > Pseudomonadati > Pseudomonadota > Gammaproteobacteria > Vibrionales > Vibrionaceae > Photobacterium > Photobacterium sp. R1. The sequence goes on along the minus strand of NZ_BAAHZP010000009.1, from coordinate 10,143 downwards.
AAAATCATCAGGAAAACTGGAACAATACACGGAAATTTACAGGCTGGTCTGAATACGCGCCTGCGGTATCAATTTCGATGTGTTTCAATGAGGTGGTCATGAAGTTTCTGTTCATTTTTCTGGTCTCTGTAGTGGCGGCTGTGTTGTCAGGTGAACATTTTCATTCATTTATGGCGGGATTTGGTGTGGCATCGCTGGCTGTTGGTGTTGCATACTGGCTCGCGTTCCGGTCCACTCGCTATCCGCAACTGGCTTTCATGCTGTTACTTTCAGGATTAATGGCGAAGATGGGGGTGACCGTCTTGGGTGTGATGTGGGGACTGGAAAATCAGATCATCAATTCTCCGCTGGTGTTCGCCTTGTCTTACCTGTTCTTTTCAGTTGTTGCAACCTACAGCTATTTCAAATTGCGGGAATTCCAGCTCAGCCGGATTGAAACCGCTAAACTGGCTAACGCGTAACAGAAATCTCCGGCAATATGCTGCAAAAAGGGTCGCTAATGCGACCCTTTTGACTTTCAGGAATTGATTGGGTGGCTCATGCCGGGAATGAATGGAATTGACCCATCTGAATCGCTGACCTGACCTCTAAGTCATCACTCAGCAGGGCCAGATTGGCTTTATAACCTGCTTGAACACGACCATATTGTGTCTCCAGTCCCAGAGCTTTGGCAGGGTAAAGACTGGCCATCCGCAGTGCTTCTTCTTTTGACAGTCCAACATGTTGAATCAGGTTTCTGATGCCTTCAATCATCGTGATGGCAGCGCCTGCAATTGTGCCGTCAGCGTAGTGGCATTTACCGTCAGTGACATATGCTTTTTCGCCAGGCATATCGTATTCTTTCATTGTCGTGCCTGCAGGAGCGACAGCATCCGTGACCATAAATAATTTCTCACCCAGGAGCTGGTGGGCGATACGCACCGAGGCATAATTCACATGAATCCCATCAACAATGATGCCGGCATGGAGTTTCTGATCGAAAATATATCCAACCGCGCCAGGTTCACGTGAGTCCAGCGGGCTCATGGCATTAAAGAGGTGGGTCGCCATGGTAATGCCCTGTTTGGCGGCATAATCCGTGTACTGACCATTGGTATGACCCATTGAAACGATGATTCCGGCGCGGGTCAGAATATCTATGACACCCTGGTTACAGGCTTCCGGAGCAAGCGTAACCACTTTGATGCGTTCGGCATGAGCCGCCAGAAAACGGGCAGTCTCTTCATCTAAATCACGGATGCAATCTTCCTGATGCGCACCTTTCTTCTCTTTACTGATGAAGGGGCCTTCTAAATGTAATCCCAGGATGCCTTCCTCTTCAGGTTGCCGGATGCTTTCAATGAGCCGGATGACCTGATTGAATCGATCGGTTTTGCTGGTAATAAAGGTCGGAAGATATTGGGTGGTACCGTGTTGGAGGTTTGTGGCATTCATGGTGTCCAGCGTGGATTTCGTAATATCCGTATTGAGCAGGACGCCTCCGCAGCCATTTAACTGAATATCAATAAAACCCGCGGTTGCCAGCAATCCGGTTCCATCGATGCATTGTTCAGGAAGCGACTGGCTTTGATTTGCCTCAGACATTGGGATGACGCTGGCGATCCTGTCGCCGTCAATCAGTATGGCTTGATCATTTTCAATCGTGTTGCCATTAAACACGTTGATATGGGTTATTGCATACATGGCCGGATTCCTAAATGCGCGATAGGAGATGTTACATTGGCTATCTTATTTTGTGTGTAAAAATAAGATAGCACGCAGTGAATCCGGGATCAATTTTCTGTGACGCTGTTGCTGAGGCAAAACACAGTTATTTGATTAAGTTTAAGATTTTTTTGAAGCTTTCGCCCTCAGCGACCCGTTGCAGCTCGAACAGCACCATCTCGGTACAAGATAAAGCAACACCGGCCTGCTGCATACGATTCAATGCGACAGTTTTGTTGTTTGCGATACGGGAAGAAACAGCATCTGCAATGACTTCAACATGGAACCCTTTTTCCAGTAAATCCATGGCGGTCTGGTAAACACAGATATGTGCTTCAATACCGACCAGAATGACGTTTTCACAGCCGGTTGACTGAAGTGCATCCATGAATTCTGCAGAGTGGCAGCCGCTGAAGCAGTTCTTCGCGATGGGGGTGTGGTCCGCAAGGTAATCGGCAACCTGAGGGATCGTCGGACCGAGTTTGTCCGGTAATTGTTCCAGCCAGATAATGGGCAGATTCAGTGCAGTGGCGCCTTGAGTGATCACGGACAGGTTGTGGAAGAGGGTCTGTGTGTCGTCCATCAGGGTGGCCAGTTTTCCCTGAACATCTACGATGACGAGTGCGGTTTTGTTGCGATCTAACATAGGGACATCCTTTTCAGTTTAACGAAAAAAATCTTTCATAAGAGAAGTTTAGTTGTTATCGCGCAGCTTTTATCTGACCATTGACCTTGGTCTTCTCTGACTGGAAAGTCAAGGGGGAGTACACGATGCCGGATGATTGCACTAGAATGGAAACTATCAGCAGGCCTTGCGAAAAGCCTTGTAACTGCTTTCAACTTTACTTTCTGGAGAAATGGCGAAACAATGTGTCGATTCGAAAACGCATTTGATTCAACAAAAGTTGAAATTATTCAAGAATTTAAAAGATAAACAGCCTTAAGTATGACTGAAAAAAAATCGAACCCACTTACCGACCTCATCTTTAACGTCATTGTGCCATCTGTCATTCTGATGAAACTCAGTGGTCAGGAGCAACTTGGTCCGGTCAATGCGTTGCTGCTTGCACTGGCATTTCCTGTGATTCTGGGCAGCTATGAATTGCTCAAGCATAAGAAATTTAACTTTATCTCTCTGTTGGGTTTTATCAGCGTGCTTCTGACCGGCGGCATCGGTCTGCTGGAGCTGGATACGCAGTGGCTTGCAATCAAAGAAGCGCTGATACCCGGCTTGATTGGTGTGGTGGTATTTGGTTCAACATTTACCAAGTATCCCATTGTGACCAAAATGATTTTCAATGACGCCGTCCTGAACCTTGAGCTGATTAAGGAGAAACTCAATCAGTCCGGGAAGCAGTCTGAATTCAATAAGTGTCTGACTCAGTCGAACTACTTGTTTGCCAGCACTTTTGCTTTCTCAGCGGTGATGAATTACGTGCTGGCGACGAGCATTGTGACCAGTCCGGCAGGTTCTGAAGCTTTCAATGAAGAGCTGGGCGAAATGACGTTGCTGAGCTATCCCATGATTGCGATCCCGTCGATGCTGATGATGTTTGGTATTTTCTATTATGTCTGGCGCTCAATTCGTCGTATGACAAATCTGGAAGCAAACCAAATCTTTAAGGTTCAGTAATTGTAAACTGATGAGGGCTTGCCAGTGGCAAGCCCTTTTTCGATCCAGGCAGTCAGAGCGTTTCAGCCGGACGCGATCTCAGAAAGCGTGCAAACCTCGGGATACGATTTTGGGTGAATCCGTTATACCTGAAGGTCACAATACTGCCGATTTCGGGCGGGGAAGCGCGCTCTGCATCGCTGAAGCCTGAGCCAATTTTAAAGAGCGGGTGATTGTCCATCTTCACCCAGATTGCTCCGGTCAGTCCCTGATATTTTCCTTTTCCCGGTTCGTAACCAACGACGATCGCTTCTGCATCTTCGAATCGCTTCAGTTTCAGCAAACCATCTGCTTTGCCCGCGATATAACGTTGTTTGCCCCGATGCAGCATCAGACCTTCGCCTCCATGGCTTTCGACTTCATTCAGCCAGTGCTCCAGAGTCTGGATTGAATCCAGCTTTCGCTGATGAACCGCTTTGATCTGTTGCTGGTGTAATGAGTCAATCAGGGGCGTGATATGCGCCAACCGTTCATCGAAAGTACCCGGCTGGTTCGGGGCATCAAATACCATGAACTGAATCTTCCGCCACTGAGTTTCATTGGGGACGCTATCCAGAACGGTTTGCATGGTCAGATGAAACTGGTTCCTGCCTGCCCATAATTCACCTTCTAACGCTTCTTTGGGAAAGTCTTTCGTAAACCAGTCAGGCGCATGAATCTGATGACCCGATCGTGTCTGCAGCTGGCTGCCAGTCCAGAAGGCACGTACGCCATCCAGTTTTTCACTGACCCAATAGTCGGTGATGACGCTTCCTGCCGGGAGCACGACAGTATCATCCTGCCAGTCAATGGAATGTGCCCGCATGGTTGTTACAGTTTCCTTGGCGAGGGTCTGCGGGCTGAGCGCAAGCATGATCATGATGGCAAGTGCAGAATACTTCATCATTTCGTTCCTTTCATAATGGAAAAGGTACACGATAATTGAGTGCCGGACGGAGGAGAGTATCGGGTGCTTTCAGAAAGCGTAAGAATGCGGCTTATATGTAAATTCCTGTGTCAGATTCACCGCGGCAGTCATCAGCTTTGCGAAAGAAACCATGATAAAAACCGGGTTCATCCGCCCGGAATACGGGGTGCTGTCCGAAAAATAACGTGAGAGACTGACGGGTGAGCAAACAGCCTTTATTATTGAAAGTACTCTGACATCTCAGGAAATGAGTATGTTAGGCTAATGAACAGTTTGTGATTGCCTGCCTGTGTCTGTCAAACGGGTAAGTGAATAGGAGTATGGGATGGAGTTGATGTCAAACTGGAAAGTGACTCTGGTCGCTGGTTTTATTGCCGGCGCTGCACTGGCATCGGCAATTGGGCATTTTCAGCAACAACCCCAGGCTGTTGAACTGAAATCACTGCGTGAAAAAAACGCTGAGCAAATTGAGCAAATTCAAAGCCTGAGCGGGCGGTTAGATACGCTTGAGACCCTCGAAACAGAAAAAGCCATTGCATTTAAAAAACTGCAAGAGACGCTGGCCGAAAAAGAGCAGGCACTGGAAACGCTTCAGAAAGATTACGAGAAACAACTTGCCTCACTGAAGCAGCAAAAAAAACAGTTGTCTGTCAGTAAAGAAAAGCTGGATACCAAAGTTGAAACGCTGACTGAAGCCACCAAAAAACAGCAGACCGTTTTGTCGAACTCAAAGGCGTTGTATCAGCAGCAGCTTGAGCTGCAGAAACAGCTCAGTCAGGCCGATGCAGAGCTGAAGCAGGCACGACGTGTGGCAGATGAATTTAAAAAGCCTTGTGAAGAATTCAAAACAGGTCAAAGCTGGAATTGGGTGTCTCAGGCGGACTGCGATCGGTATGAAGAGAAACTTGCCAAAGTGACTGAAGCAGAAGTGGAAAAAACTGCGCTTCAAAATGAGTTGGATGTGCTGAACGCAAAAATTGATGTCGCACTGCCAAAAGAAAATTAAGCTTGAACCAGGGAAGGGGAAGTGTGATGGCTTTAACGGTGTGTCAGGATGGCGTGGTGAATGTGCAGGATCTGCTGGCAGATATTCCTGAAAACTTACCTGAAGAACTGTTTCAGAACTTATTGGTCTCATCACATTTGCGAGTTGAGCGGATTGTCTCGCGGGGTCACCAGACACCGGAAGGTGATTGGTACGATCAGGATGAAAACGAGTGGGTTCTGCTCATACAAGGTGAAGCCGAGCTGGTTTTTGATGACTCCAGGCCACCGGTCCACTTAAAAACCGGTCAAAGTGTTTTTTTGCCGGCTCATTGCCGCCACAGGGTGAACTGGACAGCGGAAGGCGAACACACAATTTGGCTTGCCATCTTTTTCCCGGCTGAAAATGAAATCTGAATGAGTCTAAAACGGCACCTTGAGGGTGCCGTTTCCATTTGGATATCAGCCCAGAACCGTTCCGACTGGCCGGGCAAGAGCAACCGGAAACTGGCGTTCTTTTGCCAGAGCTTCTGCTTTCGCAACAATATCTGAGGCTTTCAATTGCATTGTGACAGGAAAGCGGCCTTCCCAGTCATGATGCAGGCCACTTTGCTGCTCGGTGATCAGGTTTTCATTCACCAGTTGTTGCAAAATTCGTTCGGCGGCAGTGAGTGCAGAAGATGCTTTGACGATCTCTGTACGGGCATACCGTTGCCCGGCAAATGACACGTCAGCTGCTCGCAGCGACGGGTCTTGTCCCGGAATTTGCTGCGCACCAAACAACGGCGGACCACCGACCTGAGCGTCAAGATAGGCTGGAATAAATTTTGCGACATGCGCAATGGCCCGTCGGGTACGCTGTTCAATATCTTGCGGCTGCCAGCCGTTTCTCAGCATGTTTTTAAACCGTGTGTCGAGGACAGGTTGAGCACTCTGATCCGTGCTGCTGACGAGTCCGTCCTTGAACAGGGTAATATCCTGCGTCATACCATGAAGCTGAAAATATCCATCCGGGTAAGGAGTCAGTTGCGCCATGCCATCAGGTGTCCCTCGCTGACCGTGGAAAATAACCTCCGGCCAGTCGGTTGTATTGTCCGCCCAGTGGGTGACGTAGGCTGCTTTAAATTCGACCAGTCGCTGTCGTTTGTGCCGGGCCATATCATCAAGGATGCCGGTACGATAACCGCAGGCATTGATCAGATAATCGACCGTTGTTGTCTGGCTGACACAATCATCGCAATCCGGATCCATTGTCTGATAGGTGATTTTCCATTGAAGCGATTCCGTATCCTGCTGAATATCAGTCACACTGGCTTGTGTGAGTATTCGGCTGCTTGGGAGTGCTTCCAGCCCGAGTGAGACAGTTGCAGCCAGACGGAATACACTGACGCCGTATTCCTGAACCAGAACAAACGGGAACTTGAACTCATCCAGATTCAGGTGCTTGGCGACAGGAATCATCCAGTCATCAGCGCAGGACGCATTGGTGGGTAAATCCTGTTTGGCCAGGTGTTCCATGTCGTCACGATAGTAAAGACGGAAATAATTATCCGGATGGCCAAGAACGGCATTGGTTGCATCTTGCTGAACCAGTGCACGGTAATGGTTTTGCAGCTGTGTCAGTCTTGGCAGCAATTGCTCTGGGTGGCCTGGGTCCTGTTTCGGAACTGCGACGACAGTTGGACGGATATTGGCACTGTGCTGATACACACGCAGGGTATCAATCGACTGCTCAAGCAGTTGAAGACACTGATGATCGGAAATTTCACGATACAGGTTACCACCTGCATGAAGATGGCAGATTGGCGGGCCATTTACTAAACTTCGGCCTTCTTCAAAAAGGGTTACCCTGAATCCTTGTTCGGCAAGCTGGAGCGCAATGGTAGAGCCAGCCATTCCTCCGCCAATAACCCCGATTTTTAAGTGGTTATTGGGTTGTTTCTTGCCTGTTTCAGTCATAATCAATGGTATTTCAACATATCAGTTATCAAATGTTATAGGTTGCATTCTACTTGCCTCAAGTCATGTTTTAAACACTGATGTTTCTGTAAAAAGTCTGTTTGTCTATTTTTTATTGTCAGCCTCAATTTACATTGTAAATTATGAGGATTATTTTTTTGGCGCTTATGCGCCAGCAACTCAAATTTATCGGAATGTCAATTTTTTGAAGCGGGGGAACAGGTCTTTTCTCAGGGCTGTGTGAACTTTTCTTTATCTATGCGTGCAGTGTCTTATTTTTATCTTAGAAAAGATAATTCCGTGGCATAACTTGTTCATTCTCTTGCATAAAGACTTTTCTCTGTCTAACCCTAAGAGGTGGTGGTGAACAGAGAACAAGGAAAATGTGATGATGAAAATGATTAAATTCGTTCCGTTGGCAATATTTCTATCCGGCTCAGTTTATGCGGCTACAGATAATCCGTGGTATTTCGGAGCTCGGGTTGGTGGCACACACTTCGATAGTTTTGATGGTGCTCTTGACGGCCAGAAAGATAATTTTGGACAAGATGACTGGGGGGGCGGTGTTTTCCTCGGTTACCAGTTTTCGCCCGTGGTCGGTTTTGAAGGAGGATACACCTATTTAGGCGAAGCGGATTACGATCTGGGCAGTGGCGGATTTGAAGCCTATGGTTTAGATCTGGTTGCAAAACTGTCCTGGCCCGTCACTGACGTGATTGATATTTACGCCAAAGCCGGTGGTTTTTACTTCAACGCTGATAATAGTGTCAATGATAAAGATGACGATGGATTATCGGCAACCGGGGGCCTGGGGGCTGAGTTTTATATTAACCCGAGCATGTCAACCCGGCTTGAATACCAGTATTACAATCAGGTTGGCCGAAATGACCCGGGTAAGGCAGATATCCACTTTTATGGTGTCAGCCTTGTATACCACTGGGGCGGGGCAGCTCCGGTACAGGCAGAGACCATGGCACCTGCCCCAGAGCCTGCGGCTTTACCACCATCAATGATACAGCCTCTGCGTGTTGCTTTGCCCTTTGACTTTGACAGCAGCAAGCTGACGCAGGCTGATTTTGACCGCTTAAAACCCATCGCAGATCGCTTGGTGGAATATCCGGACAGTAAATTGCAGGTCATTGGCCATACTGACGCATCCGGTACGCCTGCGTATAACCAGAAATTGTCTGAGGAAAGGGCAGCCGCGGTTGCGGGCTATCTGGCAGGCTACTTCAGCATCGGTATGGACCGGATCGAAATTAAAGGTTTTGGTGAGCGGGATGCGATTGCTCCGAATAATACCGAAGAAGGACGTGCGAAGAACCGTCGTGTTGAGGCCTACATGCCGGGTATGACGATGGAAAATGGTCAGTAAATCATTTTTCAGTGATAGTTTATCCAGGGCCTCCGTTTGGAGGCCCTTTTTTATCTTCATTATTTTTCTCTGTTTGCGAGCGCGGCTGCGGGATTAATTTAAGATTCATTCTCATTTGCATCAAAACAGGAAAGTGAATTCCAGGACAAGATAATTTGCAGGCATTCCTTTGCAGAATCCTTCAACTTATCGGGTGATATCGCCTGATATGCACTGAACCCACCTTTTCATTGAGGATAAAGCATGAACAAAGGAGTCTTCATTTGGGCTGCAATTGCGGCTCTGCTATTTTCTGTGACTGGATATGCTGATGAAACTGAAAACCGGATTTTACAATTTAATGTTGATCCGCGAATTGTTGGCGGTACTGATGCGGTGACCGAAGACTGGCAGTTCTTTACCCAACTGACGGCACGACATGGAAACCGTCCCTATTGTGGCGCAAGTTATCTGGGAAATGGTTATGTTCTGACCGCTGCCCATTGTGTCGACAGTCATCGGGCATCTGATTTGTCAGTCAAAATCGGCGCACATCAGTTTGATGGCACTGACGGTATCCGGGCTAACGTAAGTCAGATTTACATCCATCTACAGTATGTCAGACAAACGCTTAGTTTTGATATGGCCTTACTGAAGCTGGACAGAGTTGTGATTGCTCCTGTGGTTGAAATTGCGGCGGGCAATCTAAATCAATACGCCGCTTTGGGAGATAAATTGCGCGTTGCTGGCGTTGGCCGCTTGACCGAAAATGGGACAAGCCCGTCGATCTTGCAGGAAGTGACGGTTCCTCTGGTAAGTGATGCCATTTGCCGGCAGGGTGGTCCGAGTTATCAAAGTGTCGGGATTGATAATTTCTGCGCCGGTTACCCGCAGGGTCAGAAAGATTCCTGTCAGGGAGACAGCGGCGGGCCAATTATTGTGAAACGTCAGGGACAAATCACACAGCTAGGCATCGTAAGCTGGGGGATTGGTTGCGCCCGTCCCGGCATGTATGGCGTGTACACAGATATTGCAGAACTCCGTCCCTGGGTTGATGACGTGATTTCGGGGACAGGACAGGCGGTATCTCTGACTTACCGGAAACAGACTGTTTTACCCGACTTTTCTGTCGGGGAGTTACGTCATCACGAATTTGTCTTCACCAATACCGGTGAAACGCAAATTACGATTGGTGACGTCTGGGCAAAAGCAACCGGCACCGCTGATGTGGCGGTCATTGCAGCGGATACCTGTTCGGTCAGTGTTTTGAATCAGCATCAGGACTGTGGAGTCCGGGTTGAATTTGGCGGAACTGCGCCAGGCCAGGCAGGAGTGACATTGTCACTGGAGGTGGATCAGATTCAGGGCAAGGTTGAAGCCAGTGTTTCAGCGACGGTTCTGGATAACAGCAGCGGGGATCAGTATGAGTATGTCTACCCGGCCGGACTGGGGCAGTACCGGCCCGGAACTGTAGTCCTTGCAACGGATGGGCGTTGTTGATCAAATCAGCTTGAGGATCAACGATGCCATATATGACCAGCAGTTAGCTTCTGACGGGCATAC